>JBBSSN010000209.1:0-4449 GCA_038242035.1 Actinomycetales bacterium | reverse complement strand
CTTTCCTCGCCCAGTCAGCCAGATGGAAAGTCCAATGATGAGGACAAATACCACCAGGAGGATGGCGGATGATCCCAGGTTTCGTCCACTCAGAAAAAGGGAGATCGCCAGCAGCGGTCCAAATTCGCCGACCGTGCCGATGGCCGTGATTGCCTGTCCGAAAAAGGTCTTGGTTTCCCCCGCGTCGCGAAGAATGGGCAGAAGCGTCCCGAGGGCCGTTGAGGAGAGCGCGATCCCGATCAGGACTCCGGCCTCGGGCGTGGGTGCAAGCAGCACGCCGGCGGCAATTCCCGCGCCGAGGGAGATCAGCCATGCCAGTGCCGCGCGATTGACCGGGCGTCCCTTGATTGCCGCAAATGATTGCCGCAAAATCAATTTCGTTCCCGGCCATGAAGAACAACATGGCAAGTCCAAGTTCGGAGAGCGTCTTGATGAACTCCGTCGGCTGCACCCATCCGAGAACGCTGGGGCCAATGACGATACCCAAAACGATCTCGAATACTACCAGAGGCACTTTTGCAATTCGACCGGTCAGCGAGGCCAGGAGCGGTGCAGCCCCGACGATAAGCGAGATAAGTACGATGCTCGTCGATAGATTGTTGACGTCAGCATTCCTTCATCTCAACCCGTCGGGGTGATTCGGGCCGCGGACGGGAGGCAACCGGTTTAGTACCGTCATCGTAGTACTGCCAGTACGGATGCTGTTTTAGGCCTTAGTGCCCGCCGTGGACTGGACCGAGGAGACCGTTGGAGGTTCCGCTACCCCGCGATGATTGCTGCGAGCCGGCTGAGCTGGCTTTCGTCTGCGAGGGCGGAGCCGACGGCGCCCACGCGGGCTCCGGCGCGAAGGTAGTCGCGGAGGTTGCCGGCGTCCACGCCCCCGGTGGCGACGATGTTCAGCTGAGGGAAGGGTCCGCGCTGGGCCTTGAACCAGGTGGTGCCCAGGGCGGTGGCGGGGAAGGCCTTGACCCAGCTAAGGCCCTGGCCCAGCGCGCGTTGGATCTCGGAGGAGCTGGCGATGCCGGGCAGGCTGGGCATGCCGGCGGCCAGCGAAGCCGCGACGGTATCCGTGTCCAGGCCAGGGCTGACCGTGAAGGCGGCGCCGGCGGTGGCGGCCTGGCGGACGTGGTCGGGGGTCAGGACGGTGCCGGCCCCGACGTGCAGGCCGCGGGCGGCTCCGGCGGAGGCGATGGCGGTGAGGCTTTCAATGTCTTCGGGGGACTGGATGGGGACTTCGACGCTGGTGATGCCCAGGTCCCAGGCGATGGTAGCGAGTTCGAGGCTGCGCCGGACGCCGAAACCGCGCAGGATGGCCATGATGGGGGCGGCTTCGAAGTTGTGGCTGAACCAGTCGTTGGACTGCGCTGCTGTGATGGTCACTGTCGATCCTTTTCTTGGCGGGGTTACCGGAGGGCTCGCTGAAGGGGTAACTGCGTGCGGGTGGACGGGGTCGTCAGGTTCCGAGCGGGTAGTCGCCGGTGGAGCGCAGGACCTTCACCGCGCAGTCGTGGCCGGCCTGCAGGCATTGCTCGGGCGGGACACCGCTGAGCCGTGCGTCCAGGTAGCCGGCTGCGAAGGCGTCGCCGGCGCCCACGGCCTCGACGACGGCGCATTTCAAGGCCGGGACGAAGGCTTTCCCGGCGGGGGAGAATTCGGTGGCGCCGACGTCGCCGTCCTTGATGATCAGGGTAGGCACCCGGCCCAGCAGGTCGCGGACGTCCTCGGGCGTCTTCGTTCCCCAGAGTACTTCCGCCTCGTCCAGACCCACGAAAACCAGATCCGCCTGCTGCGCGAGGTCGCGCAGCCGTGGGCCGGCCTGCGCGATGTCCCACAACGGCGCGCGGTAGTTAACGTCGAAGCTCAGCAGAGTGCCGCTGCCGGAAATTCGCCGGACGACGGCGTCAGTCAGATCGGAGCAGCCGGCCGACAATGCGGGGGTAATGCCGGAAAGATGGACGACAGCGGCGCGCTCCAGTGGGATGTCCCGGACGGTTCCGGGATTCATCAGGGATGCGGCGGAGCCGGTGCGGAAGTACTGGACGCCGTGGCCGGGGTTCTTGAAGTACACGCCGCTGGGCGCCGAGGGTTCGGTCCGCGCCCAGCGCAGATCGATGCCGCGGCCGCGCAGCAGCCGGAGCCCGCGGCGGCCCAGGGCGTCGTTACCGAACTGCCCCACCCAGGCGGCGCGGCGGCCCAGGGATGCCAGATGGGAGGCCAGGTTGGACTCCGCACCGCCGACATCAAGGTGGAACGTTTCAGCATCTTCAAGCGGCTCGCGCACGGTGGGAGTGACGAGCAGCATCGCCTCGCCAATCGTGATGACCTCGGGACTGGGATCGGTGCTCATGTATCGCCTTTCATCCTTTGGAGCATATAACACAACGTCGTTGCGATATACGCACACCGATGATATTTGCGTCCGGTAGACGACGGAGTAGATTATGGAGTGTTTTGCGGATTCCGCAACTGAATGTGCAACATACGCAGCAATGTGATCGGCGTTGATTCACGTGTCGAAATTCCCGAACAGCAAGGATGCTTTGGCGGCCCTGTCCAATGAGCGGCTTCCCTCCGCCGACGTCCGGGCGGGGACTGCGCCGCGAAGCAAGATTCCATGGAGAGGAAATCTGATGTCCCAAAGTGTCCGCAGGGCTGCGCGCATTATCGATGCGATTGCTGAGGAACCCCGGTCCGTCAACGAACTGGCCGAGTCCTTCGATCTGCACAGGTCCACGATGTTCCGCGAGCTGGCCGACCTGGCGGAGGTTGGCTACGTCCGCCGCGGACGGAACGGCAAGTATTCGCTCGGCCTGCATCTGGTATCCCTGTCAAAACGGGCCTTCGACAACCTCGACCTGCGTGAGGCCGCACACGACCACATCCGGGCGCTGCACAAGGTCGTGGGAAACACCATCCATGTGGCCGCCCTGATGGACCACAGCATTGTCTACGTGGACAAGGTTGAGGACTCGGCCGGCGTGCGGATGTACTCGCGGATCGGCGAATCCGTGCAGGCCTACTGCACCGGCGTCGGTAAAGCCATTTTGGCCGAGCTGGACCTGACCGAGCGCAATGCGGTGCTCGAAGGCACCAGCTGGGAACGCTACACCCCCAACACGCTTTCCACACGGGCCGCGCTGGATGACCAGTTGGGCGAGATCGAAAAACGGCACTGGGCGGTGGACGACGGCGAACACGAAGGCTTCGTCAACTGCATCGCCGTGCCGATTCTCAACTCGCACGGCGTAGCCGGTGCGCTGTCCGTGACGGCCATCCGCATGGTTGCCGACCTGGAGCGGCTCAAGGAACAGCTGCCGCTTATTCAAAAGACTGCCTCGCTGATCTCAGCGGAGCTCGGCTAACCCGCGGCGCGTCACAGGACCAAGCAACCAGTTGGCGCGACAATGATTGTCGGACCGGCCGGACGGGAGCCGCTAGCGTTTGCTAGGCCGCGAATCCAAGGCGCGGCGGAGGTTTTCCGCGGCTTCGAGCACGAGGGCATCTTCCCTGTTGGCCACCACGACCGTCCTGCTTTGAGTGGGCAGCGACACCTCGTAATGGCCGGACGGGGACAGCTGCCTAATGAGCTTCGGTTGCATTTCCTCAGCTTTTCCAGTTGCCACTGGCCTCACCTTCTTCATGTGCTGTCTTTTCATTATCGTCCGTGGCTGCGGTCCCGTCCACTGGTGCGGCCAGCAACTCGGAAGTGACGCCGTCGGCGATGTCACGGAGAAGATCCGCGTCTTCATCACGGCAGAGGTCGCTGATCCCCAATCGCGCCAGGACGATAAGCCCGGTCCGCTGCCGGATCCGATCGTTCGTGCAAGTAGCTGCGTCGATGGCCCACTGCAGGCGCTGCCAGAATTGACCGCGCCTGTCCGCCCGGGTGCGCTCGACGAGTGTCACCAGGGCGATGGCCCCTGCGATGAAGGCGCCGACCAGGATGGCCAAGGGCGCGGCGGCGGAGATGTACTGCAGCCAGCCTGGGATTTCGGTAGCCGTTGCCATCGGATCAGCATAGTCCCGCGGCGGGATTCAAGGGGACGTCCGCGCCCGCTCAGCGGACCGGTGGGACGGCTGCTTCGACGTTTAGCTGAGGGTCTGTGGCCAGAACTGCCTGGTTCACGATTTCACTGAGGGGCTGGTTAATGTCGGCGGTGTAGCCGGTTTCGTCGGGTTGGAGGGGTTCGAGGGTTGCCAGCTGCGAATCCAGCAGTGCCGTGGGCATGAAGTGGCCGCTGCGTCCTTCCAGCCGGGTGCCCAGGACGTCCCGGGTGCCGTGCAGATGCAGGAAGAACACGTCCGGGGCCTGGGCGCGGATCGCGTCGCGGTAGCTGCGTTTGAGGGCCGAGCAGGCCACCACCAGGCCGGCACTATCAGCGTCGGCGAGGGAGCGGCCGACGACGGCGAGCCAGGGCCAGCGGTCGGCGTCCGTCAGCGCGGTGCCGG
>JBBSSN010000208.1:0-4462 GCA_038242035.1 Actinomycetales bacterium | reverse complement strand
CCACCGGCGGGATTCAGTACTGCCAGGGCCGTGGCCGCCGCGATCGGGTTCAGGGCCGGCGGGTCCTCCTCACGCGTCAGTGCGGCCAGCAACGCCCGGGAGCCGGCCACACCATGCATCAGGTCCTTCCCGGTAACGCCCCTGACCGGACCCCACACCAACTCCGGCAACCCGGCACAACCGCGCCCCTGACGGGGCGTGGGTACGGGCTCGGCGACGGACCTGCGCTTTCGCACCTGCCCCCACCGCCGGACATGCGCGAGCCAGCCCGTGACCGGGATCCCGAACGTGTGCGGGAGCCAGCCCGTGACCGGGATCCCCTGCGTGTCCGGAAGGCAACCCGCACCCCGCCCTCCGTTCATGTTCTGTCTTCCGGGCACATTCTGCCTCCCGGGCATGTCCGGGAGCCTTGAGGAATTCCTCAAGAAGCGCCTCAAAACCCCGACCGGTTCCCATACCCTAAGTGTATCCTAATAGATGGTAGCTGACCATAGTCTTATCGGATATAGTTTCGATTTTTCAGGTTCTGTTCTATGGCCCGTCTGCCGTCAGCGCGACCGACGGCAGCCCAATCCGTTGCCGCCGTCGCCCCGCCTGCCGCTGGCAGCCCGTTCGCCGCCTGCGCCGTCGTCGTCTCCTCGTCTGGCGCCATCGTCGCCTCCGTCAGCCGTCGCCGCTTCCCAACGGACCCGTCGCGCTCACGGTTGGTAAGGTTTTCCCCATGACCAGTTCCCGCCCGCACCGCAACGGCCGCGGCCTTTTCGCGGGCATCCTGCTCGGCGCCATTCTCGGTTTGATACTCGGCGGCTACTTCGGTAACAGGTTATGGCCGGCCGTGATTGGTGCCGCAGTCCTCGGTGCTGCGATGTACCGCGTCAATCCCGGCGGCAAGTAGCTGCCCTCTGTTCCCAGGACGCCCGCCGGGATAAAATCGGTACATGCCTAAAAGGCAGTATCCCGAGCCGATTCCAGCCACATGGCAAAGGCGGGACAACGGACTCTTGACCCTGTGGTGGGATCGTCTGTGCGCCGAATCCGGCCGCGAATCCGCCGCCCTTTACGCTGGCGGGTTATTTGCCGAGGATCGACGACGGCCAATAGCTCAGTGGTTCAATCCGGCTCTTGGTGCGGCAATGCTGGTAGCTCCAGAGACGTCCCCGGAATGGCCGGTACAGCGTTTTGGGATCTTTTATGCCCCGCCAGGAATCGGCTTTGAACGGGTGCGTTCAGCCGCACACGAATGGCACCCCCGCCTGCCGCGGCAGTCCCCTACCGAAGATGAAGCGTTTGCGGCCGCGGTGGCCGAAGCCGAACGCTTCCTGCAGGTTGAGATGAGCTTCGTCTAGGATCGTCGCTGCAGTTCCAGATGGAACGGCAGCCGACGACGAACCGCCTGACCCAGCACTTTCGCAGCTTCTCGGATGGTAGGGGTGAATTATTGTCTCTGTGCCCGCAAGCGGCAAGAACAGCCACAAACGTCGCTGCGGAGCTACGGGCGAGGGTGCTAGGGGGCGAGGGTACTAAAAAGGTCGGCCGCTGCAAAGCGGCCGACCTATCCGGAACTACTTATTCAGTGCATTGCGCCGGACCCAACCGATGACTCCAGTGACCACGAACAAGATGATTCCGATGACGGCCAACCAAACCAGTCCCTTGATCACAAAACCAAGGACCGCAAGGACAAGCCAAACGACAAGAAGTACAAGTATTAATCCAACCATCGTACAAACGTACTATGCGAGTCCAAATATGCATAGAAGTGCGGGCAGGGCACGCAGGCGGGGCAAAACTGTGGGACGGCTCTCCGAGCGGGTCTGCATGGTTCTCATCGCAGGCTCGCTGCTATTGGTCCCCTCACGGGCCGGACAGATTGCCCCGTCTTCACCATCCCAGGACTGCCGGCCGGAGCGCAGCTCTCCACGGTGATGCTGCAGGTCATCGGTGCTATTCCCGAACACCCGCAGGAACAGTTCGGTGGCCTGAGCATGCGGTTAGTGTGAGCACATGAGCTTCGCAACCCTTACGCTCGTTGTGCTCGCCGGCCTGCTGGGGCCGATAGTTGCTGGCCGGCGCTCGTGGAATATTCCCGTCGTGGTTGGTGAGTTGTTGGCCGGCGTTGCCATCGGCGCGTCGGGATTCGGACTTGTGGATCCCTCAGAACCGACGTTCACCCTGCTGGCGAACATCGGATTCGGCCTCACCATGTTCATTGTCGGGGCGAACGTTCCACTACGTAATCCGGCAGTCGGTGCAGCACTGAAGCATGGCATCCTAGGCGCTGTCCTCGTCGGTGCCGTGGCCGTGGGGGCGGGGCGGCGTTGTCCGCCGTTTTCGGCACCGGGCATGCCACGTTGTATGCGGTTCTGATCGCATCCTCCTAGGCGGCTCTGATCTTGCCGATTACGAGTTCCCTGCACCTCAGTGGGAACGCGGTTCTGCGGCTGACCGTGCAGGTGGCCGTTGCCGATCTGGTGTGCATCGTGGCCCTGCCGTCGGCGATTGACCCTGCCCATGCCGGGCCCGCGGCTCTGGGCACACTCGGAATCGCTGCAGCTGCCGCATTCCTTTTCGCCGTCTTGCATGTGCTGGATCGTCGAAAGGCCTTGCGGCGTTTTCACCGTTGGTCCGAGAACCGGCGGTTCGCGCTCGAGCTTCGCGTGAGCCTGCTTTTGTTGCTCGCGTTGGCGGCACTGGCACAGGTCTCTCATGTCTCGATCATGCTGGCCGGGTTCGCGCTCGGCTCGGTGGTCGGGTCGATCGGTGAACCGCGACGGCTTGCCCGGCAGCTTTTCGGAATCACAGAAGGATTCTTCGGCCCGTTGTTCTTCATCTGGCTCGGTTCCTCGATCGATTTGCACGGCCTCGCCACGCACCCCGGGATGATTGTCCTCGGGCTGTGCCTTGGCGGTGCGGCAGTCGTTGCGCATCTGGCCGCGCGTGCAGTCGGGCTGCCATGGCTGCTGGGTTTCGTATCCGCCGGCCAGCTCGGCGTTCCGATCGCCGCAGCGACGCTGGGCGTGCAATCGGGTCTGCTTTCGGCCGGCGAGGATGCCGGAATCCTGCTTGGCGCTCTGGTTACCGTAGCCACCACAGCGGTGGCCGCGAGTCTCTACGCTCGGCGTGCACAATCCGGCAGTGGACCCATTAGCTATGCCCATCCCTGAGATTCCCGGTGAGAACGCCAGCCTTAGGCAAGTCATCCAACATGGACCCAGGGCCGCCGGGTCACGTCGGGTTCGGCCTCGCGCAGCACTTCCCTGGTGACGGGAGCAATTTCGCCCTGTCCGAAGAAAAGGAAGCGCAACAGATTTTTGATCGGGTTACCCTCGGTCCAACGGAAGTAGATGTGTGGCATCAGCCCCGTAACGTCGCGGATGCGAAGCAGCACCGAGGCGATGGTGTTCGGCACTACCGGACCGTGAACCTGAAGAACCCGGAACCCGTGCCGGATAATACCGTGTACTTCAAGGTCCGTTTCAAAGTCCGAGGAGTCATCTACCACGACCTCGAGAAAGATCACCTGCCCCTGAACATTCAGGTGACTGCTCTCCATCGCGGTAGTCAGTTTGTGCCCGTAGGCAGCGGCACTGAGCTTTTTCGGTTCGTGCGCGATGATCTGGATCGGTCCGGTCTCGTTCGCGGCTACAAATTCCATGGCCTGCTCATCGAAACGGATGGAGGTTGCGTGCAGTTCAAAAGAACGGCGCACCCGGGAGAGCATCGAAATCACCACGATGCCGAGAATAAAGATGGCGGCGATCCGGATGCCTTCGGGACGTTCGATGATATTCGTGATCGTTGTGTAGCTGAACACGACCGCAATCAGGCCGAATCCCAGCGCCAGGTAGGGCTGCTTTCGGCGCCGGGCTGAGAGCGTCACCGCGACGGCGGCGGAGGTCATCAGGACCAGCACCCCCGTGGCATACGCGCCGCCCTGCGCATCGACATTGGCGTTGAAGAGGAAAGTGATGACGAACCCGATCAAAGTAAAGACCAGCACCAGCGGCCGCGTGGCACCGGCCCACTGCGGGGCCATCCCGTACCGGGGCAAATAGCGGGGCACCAGGTTCAGCAGACCGGCCATCGCCGAGGCCCCGGCGAACCACAGGATCGCGATGGTGCTCAGATCATAGACGGTGCCGAACCCCACCCCCATGTACTGGTGGGCCAAAAAGGCCAGGGCGCGTCCGTCGGCCTGGCCACCGGGTTGGAATTCCTGTTCCGGGATCAGCACGACCGTAGTGAAGCTGGTGGTGATCAGGAAAGCACTCATGATGAGCGCGGCTGTTGTCAGCAGCCGCTTCGTGCCACGGATGCGCCCTGTCGGCTTTTCTTCGGTATCGGCGGCGTCTCCGCGGATCTGGGGCATCACGGCCACACCGGTTTCGAAACCGGAAAGGCCAAGGGCAAGCTTGGGAAACACGAGCACGGCGATCCCGACAACCATCAGCGGATTGCCGTG
>JBBSSN010000207.1:0-4486 GCA_038242035.1 Actinomycetales bacterium | reverse complement strand
GGGATGCCAGGATTCCGGCCCGGGGGACTGCATGAGCGTCAGCGCCGTCAGCGGCACGCCAATGTCCCCTCGGGCAATGATGCGCAGAGCGGTTTGCATTCCGGCTCCCAGAAAAGTGTCCGGTGCGCAGCCGAGGCGCAGGCCCGCGGCATCGGCGGCCTTGAGCAGCCCGAGTCCGCTGTCCCGGTCCAGCGAGAATGGCTTTTCGCTCCAGACATGCCTGCCGGCATTGAGCGCCGCCGTCGCGACCTCGACGTGCGCGGCGGGAATGGTGAGGTTGACGACGATCTCGACGTCCGGGTGCTCCAGCGCCGCCTGTACGCCACCGGAGGCGCCGATGCCGAATTCCGCGGCCCGTTCCGCGGCGACCTGCTCGAACAGATCGGCAACTATGTGGACCTTGACGTCCGGAAAGCTGGTCAGATTCGTCAGGTATTCCTTGCTGATGACGCCCGCACCGATCACGGCGACGCCCACGGGACCGGTCCGTTCAGCCGCTTGCCGGCCGCCGGTCTGGTTCGGTTGCTGGCTCATTTAGTTCCGTCCCGCCTTGAGATAGTTGAGGCTTTCGGTCACTGCGTCGAAGATATCGCCGTTGAAGTCATCAAGCTCGACGACACCGACCTCTAGTCCGGGGACCGCCGCGATGACATCCCAGATGGGCACGCTGCCCTGTCCCACGGCCACCTGGTCCTTGTTTTCCTTGGTCAGCGGGCCGTCCTTGATATGGATCAGCTTGACCCTGTCCCCGAGCCGTCCGAGCAGCTTCACCGGATCTTCGCCACCGACGGCGGCCCAGTAGGTATCCACTTCCAGCACAACCGAGGGATCAAGGTGGTCCGCCAGGACCTCCAGTCCGGAGCGGCCGTTGATGCGCGATTCCAGCTCGAACTCGTGATTGTGGTAACCCACCCGGATGCCGTAGCCGGCGCCCTTCGCGGCCGCGGCGTTCAGCGCCTTGGCGGTGGCCGCGATGTCTTCCTCGGTGCTCCAGCGGCTGCTGTCCACGTGCGGATCGATGACCGTTGAGATGCCCAGTTTCTGCGCGGCGGCAAAGATCTGATCCTGGTCTTCGCGCAACAACGGAGCATGGCCGGAAGGCGCGGTGAGATTGTTGGCCGTCAGGGCCGCGGCCAAGTCATCGGCGGTCGCCACGAAATTGTAGGGCTCCACTGCTGTGTAGCCGATCTCGGCCACCCGCTTGATGGTTCCCGGAAGATCCGCCTCCAAGGGGCCTCGGACGGTGTACAGCTGAAGGGAGTAAGTCACGGGTTCTCCTGACGGTAGCGTGCGGGTGGTGGTTCTGCAGTTATTCAACAACGGCGGTCATTCAACAACGTAAGCCAACTTTTACCGAGCGTCAAGCAAAAGTAACAAAGTTGCCGCCATAAAAAGGGAATTGTGCCGGCTATGAGTGCGGCCTGCCGTCCGGGCGTGCTATCAATAAAGCATGTTAATGCCACCTCTGACCGGCACGGGGCCCGCTGTACTAGCGGGCCCCGGAGCCAGCTTTTCACGCGCAGGCGATCTTTTTCAGCTGCTCCGCGACGGACACGCGCGAACCCGGGCGGAAATGGCGGAGATTACCGGGTTGGCACGGTCCACTGTGGCCAGCAGAATAGACGCCCTGACCGTCTCCGGGCTGATTGGCCCGGCCGGTGAGGCTGTCTCTTCCGGCGGCAGACCGCCGTCGCGCCTGGCGTTTCAACCAACGGCGCGCGTCGTTCTCGCCGCGGACATCGGCGCAACCCACATGCTCGTGGCGCTGACGGACCTCGGCGGACGCGTACTGTGCGAATCCCGCGCCTCGATTGACATTTCGGCGGGCCCTCGGGCGGTGCTCGATCTTGCTGTGCAGGACTGCCGAAAGCTGCTGGTGCAGGCCAGCCGGCACGAACGGGAGTTGGCGGGGATTGGCATCGGATTGCCCGGACCGGTGGAGCATTCCACCGGCCGGCCGGCCAATCCGCCGATCATGCCCGGCTGGGATGGCTTCGATGTCCCGGGATACGTGCAGCGCTCGCTTGCGACCGAGGTTCTGGTGGACAATGACGTAAACATCATGGCCCTCGGGGAGCGCGCCATGTACTGGCCGCACGCCCAGGATTTGTTGTTCGTCAAGGTGGCGACCGGCATCGGCGCGGGGGTGATCAGCGGCGGACTGTTACAGCGCGGATCCGATGGTACAGCCGGGGATATCGGGCATGTCCGGGTGCCGCGCGGCAATGACGTGTTGTGCCGCTGCGGGAACTACGGCTGCTTGGAAGCGCTGGCCTCGGGGCCGGCGGTCGCCGCGGCCCTGACCGCCGGCGGAATTGCGGCGGTCACCGGCGAGGACGTCCTGGAGCTCGCGCACAGGGGCAGCCTGCCTGCGATTGCTGCCATGCGGCAGGCCGGACGGGATGTCGGCGACGTGCTGGCGGGCTGTGTAAACCTGCTCAATCCGTCCATCATTGTCATTGGCGGGGGGCTGCTGACGGCCGGGGACTACCTCATGGCCGGCGTGCGTGAAATCGTCTACCAGCGCTCGCTGCCGCTGGCCACCGCCCGGCTGCGGATTGTGCAGTCGATGGCGGCAGACCAGGCGGGCGTCCTGGGTGCCAGCCGAATGGTGATTGACCACTTCCTTTCCCCCGCCAGCGTGGAAGCGCTGCTGGCCGGGCAGGGCTAGATCCGCCGGCCCACCCCCGGTTTTTCCTGCTGTCTGCGGGTACCAAAAAGAATCTACCGATTATTTACCGACTTTTGATTGACGATCGACAGAAGGTCATCTAGTTTGGTGCCTAGGCCGAATCCCTGGCTTTACAGGCGCACTTTGGATACAGACAAGGAAGTCATGCAGTGAAAATTCGTACCCTTGCCGCGACGGCGGCCATCGCCGCACTGGCGCTGACCACGTCAGCGTGCGGCGGAAGCAACAATTCTTCCGGTTCTTCGGAGAGCGCCGGTGGCGGCGGCAGTATCACGTACTGGGCCAGCAACCAGGGCACCAGCCTGGACAATGACAAGGCCGTCCTGACTCCGGAGCTGCAGAAGTTCCAGGATCAGACCGGGGTCAAAGTCAACCTCGAGGTGATTGGCTGGAATGATCTGCAGACACGTATCCAGACCGCTGTTACCTCCGGTCAGGCTCCCGACGTCGTCAATATCGGGAATACCTGGGCAGCATCACTGCAGTCCACCGACGCCTTCATGCCGTTCGACAGCAGCGCCATGGACGCCATCGGGGGTAAGGATAAGTTCGTCAAGACCGCAATGGACACCGGCGGTATGCCGGGCCAGGACCCCACCTCTGTTCCGCTGTATGGCCTGGCCTATGGTCTGTACTACAACAAGGCCATGTTCGCCGCCGCCGGCCTCACACCGCCGACAACGTGGGAGGACATGGTCGCGGATGCCAAGAAGCTGACCACCGGAGACCAGCACGGCTTCGCCCTGGCCGCCGGGAGCTACACCGAAAATGCCCACTTCGCCTTCATCAACGCCGCCCAGAACGGTGCGGACCTCTTTGACTCCAGTGGCAAGCCGACCTTCACCTCCGACGGTGTAGTGGATGGCATTAAGCGTCAGCTTGATCTGATGCAGTCGGACAAGGTGGTGGATGTAGCGGACGCGCAGTATGACAACGGCACCAAGGCCGTCAACGACTTCGCGACCGGCAAGGTGGCAATGATCATCAACCAGAACAACGCCGACAGCAGCATTGTTGCCAACGGCATGAAGAGCGATCAGTACGGCGTTGTGGCCTTCCCCGCACCGAAGGGCGGCAAGGACGTCGCCAGCCACGTGGCCGGCATTAATCTCTCCATCTTCAAGAACACCAAGAACAAGGACGCGGCGCTGAAGTTCGTGAAGTTCATGACGAGTCCCGAGACGCAGACAGTGCTGGACAAGCCTTTCGCTGCGCTGCCGGTCCTCAACGGTGCCACCCCGAACTTCACCGATAACCCGGCGGAAGCGAAGATCTTCTCTGACATTTACGCGAACAAGTCAAAGCCGCTTCCGCTGGTGCCCGCAGAGGACCAGTTTGAAAGCACCGTGGGCAAGGCCATGAACCAGATGTACGCCACCATCGCTTCGGGTGGAACGGTCAGCACGGATGACATCCGCAAGGCCATGGAGACCGCACAGCAGCAGGTCGCGGCAGCCGGATAATTTCCTTTCGCAGGATGCGCGGGGCGGTCCCGAAAGTTCAATTCCGCAGGCCCGCCCGGCCCATCCCTTCGCCCGTCCGCACCAGCACAGAAAGGGGAGTCCTCCGGATGTCCGCTGCGACTGCCACTCCAACTTCGGATGAAACCACCAAACCCGCGGGCCGTACCCCGCGCCGGCCCCGGCGCTCCGGCTGGTGGCTTCCCTACGCGCTGCTGGCTCCGGCCATTATTTTTGAGCTCGTCATTCACGTAATCCCCATGTTCACCGGTATTTGGATGAGTTTCCTAAAACTCACGAAGGCCTATATTTCCAACTGGGGCCGCGCTCCGGT
>JBBSSN010000206.1:0-4525 GCA_038242035.1 Actinomycetales bacterium | reverse complement strand
GCCTGGGCGTATCGGAGACGACCTTCCCCGGCTCTGGCTCCTGCGGCACGGGGAAACCGAATGGTCCCGCAGCGGGCAGTACACGGGGTTGACGGATCTGCCGTTGACCAAACGCGGCGAAGAGCAGGCACGCTCTGCCCGCGCCGCCTTGGCGGATGTTGATTTCTCCCTGGTGCTGACTTCGCCGCTGCAGCGGGCCCACCGAACGGCCGAACTGGCCGGCTTCCCCCACGCAGTGGTGGAGCCGGCAGCCTGTGAGTGGGACTACGGCGACTATGAAGGCGTCAATAGCGCCGACATCCGGGCCAAAAACCCGGGATACCTGATCTGGAAGGACGGCGTGCCCAACGGTGAAACGCTGGCGGAGGTGGCTGCGCGCGCGGATTCGATCGTAGCGCGGGTCCTGAGCCCCCAACCGGACGGAACGACCGTGGGGAATGCGCTGCTGGTGGCCCATGGTCATTTCCTGCGCGTGCTGGCGGCCCGTTGGCTGGAGCTTGAGGCGGTTGAGGGCCGGCATTTCCTGCTCGGAACGGCCAAAGTCTGCACTCTGGGCTGGGATAAACGCACTCCCGCAATTGAACAATGGGGTTTGTAAAAGAATTTTCATAAACCCGGGTAGTCAAATGCCTATTCATAGGGTAACTTGGAAGCATGTTCAGTGCACTCTGCCTGAGCGTAAGCGCACGAGACATGAAGGAGGTCCAGAAAATGAATCAGACTATGACTGGTCATGGGAATGTTTCCGTATCCGGCGTCGCCGCCCGCAGCGGAACGTTTAACCGCATTCCGGCCTCCGCTCGCCGCGCGGGCCGATCCTGCTAAAGGATCCGCCAATCGCCGGTTCGGCACCCCTGAAGTAGCTTCCACGCTGGTTCTTCTCTTTTTTCGAAAATCGGCTGTAGCTATTCTTCGTGCCCTCCCGGCTTTCGCCGGATACTCGGATACCAACACCTGTTACAGATAATTCGCGCGCCTTTGTGCCCGGATATGCCCCTTCTTTGACAATTACATCGGGTTTATTCGCCGCGCCAAAAAACAAATACGTACACCAATCGAAGGGCTTTCTATGGGAGATTTCCCGCACGCGGACCCGTCCGCACTTTCCCCGCCGCAGCCGACAGCACCGAAGGAGGTGAAACCATGAACCGATTCCCCGCTATCTCCGCGCTAAGGCGTGTCTTCTTCACGCCGATCGACCAGAACCGGGTCGATCAGATCCGCCAGAAACATGAGCACGACATTGCGCTGCTGAACATCATCAATATCAGGTGACTGATGTTGCCGCCGAGCCGGCTGGCTCCTGAGGACTCCGGAAGTTCCCGGGCCAGCCGGTAAGCTCGCAGTCATGCAGGATTCCGAACCACAGACGCATCGTCGACGTCGGCGCATTGCGGTCCCGACGCGCAGCGACACACTGCTGAGCCACATGACCGAAGTGATCGGCGGTCCACTGGGACGCCGAAGTGCCCCCGGCATCGTGAGTCCCGGATTCTTTACCGTTGAGCGAGTGCTGATCATGATGGTCACGGCCTCGGGAATTCTGGCAGTCCTGTTCAAATTTCACTGCAGGCAATCCGGCTGGACCACCCCGGACCAGTACTCAACAACGTGCTGGTCGGAGTGGCCCAACGTTTTCAAGGACAAGGGCCTCGCGGTATTTTTTCCGTATTTCAGTCCTAATACCACGTTCGACTACCCGCCGCTGACGGGGATAATCGCCGGCATTACCGGCTGGTTCGCCAACGGTGCTGGGACTGAAGCGCAGTCGCAACTGGGATTCTTCGATCTGAACGCGGTGCTGATTGTCATCATGTGGATGGTCACCGTAGTAGCCACTGCGCGCAGCGCCAGGCGCCGGCCTTGGGACGCCGCCATCGTTGCCGCCAGCCCGGCCCTACTGTTCACGGCGTTCACCAGTTGGGATCTGTGGGCCGCGGCGCTGGTGGCCGCTGGGATGCTGTTGTTTGCCCGGCGGCGCACGTTTGCAGCCGGCGGCGTACTGGGGCTGGCAGCCTGCGTGCAGCCGTATGCATTACTGATTTTGCTGGCCGTGCTGCTGCTGAGCCTGAGAACAGGACGCTGGCTTGCCCTGACCGAGTCTGTCATTGCCGCCGCGATCGCCTGGCTTGTCATTATGCTGCCGGTAGTTGTTCTCAATCCCGCGTCGTGGGGCGCCTATCTGAGTAACGGCCTCAGCAACGCGCCCAGTGAGTTCTCGTTATACAAGTCCTACAACTTGGTTGCGGAGCGGTTGGGCGCAGCCACCGCCGGACCGGTCACAACGAGCGTGATCGCGTTGGCGCTGCTGATGCTGGCCGTGATCAGCATCGCATGGCTGGCCTTGGCGGCACGGCGCCGGCCGCGCTTTGCGCAGCTGGCGTTTCTGCTGGTGGCGGCCTACTCCATAACGGACAAGCACGCCGCACCGCAGCACATCGTGTGGTTGCTTCCTCTGCTGGCGCTTGCACGGCCAAAGTGGCGCACGGTTTTGAGCTGGCAGGCTGTACAGATCCTTGGGTTCCTGGCCCTGTTATTGTTTTTGGGCCGCGAACTCGGGGACGGCAATGCCCAGCACACCATTGACATGCCCTATTTTGCGCTGGCCGTATTGCTGCAGGCCGGCGCCACCGTCGCGGTGATGGCACTGGTGGTGCGGGACATTCTCAGACCCGGTTACGACGTGGTGCGGCGTGCCGGAACCGACGACCCGCAAGCGGGCGTGCTGGAATACGCCCCCGACCGGCTGACCTTGGGGTTTCCCTGGACTGCCCGGGTAAGGTTGACCGGGGCCGCAGACCCGCAAAGTAGCCAGCAAGCCTAAGGAGAAACGTCCCGTTGACTGCCGAGAACTACCGGTACGAAGAGCTGACCCGCGAGCGCTTTGCCGAGATTGCCGCAGCGAATCCGAACGTCCTGATTCCCCTTGAACAAACGCCGCAGTGGGCCGGCTTTGAGCGGGACACGGGACGGACGCCCTTCGGGATCTTCGCATATTTCGACGACGCTGCTGTTGCCGGAACTGCTGTTGAAGGAGACGCTGTTGCCGGAGCTGCTGGTGACAAAAGTGCGGAACCGGTGGTCGTAGCCAGTTTTTTGCATTCCACCCGTCGGCTCCGCGAATCGATGGTGGTGGTCAATGGTCCCGTCTGGTTCGGTGACCGGACCCCCGGGGCGGAGCAGCGGCTGCTGTGCACGCTTCGTGCGCAGTTCGGTTCGGGTGCGGGCGTCGATCCCGTATTCGTTCGCCTGCAGGTGGAACATCCGCAACAGGGTGTAGTTAAGGCGCTGGAACCAGGCTGGTACGACCGGGAGATCGTGGTGGATCTGAGTCAGGATGAAAAGACGATGCTGGCCGGATTCCGGCCCAACGCCCGGCAGAGCATCCGCAAGGCCACCCGCGCGGGCGTGCAGATCCGCACCATCGAGACTGCTGACCGTCTCGCGGTCTTCCGCCGTGAGTTGTTCCCGATCATGACGGAGACTGCCGCCCGTGATGGCTTTTCGTCCTTCGATTCGGGCTACTACGAGTCACTGCTGACGTCGTTGGCGGACTACACCGAGCTGCTGGTGGCCTACCTGGGTGATCAAGCGCTGTGCTGGCTGATCACTACGGAATACCGCGGCTACGCCGTTTACTACTTCGCCGCGAGCAGTGAGCAGGCACGGAAGGCCTTTGCCCCGTATCTGCTGCTGTGGGAAAGCTTCAGAATGCTCAAGACCCGTGGCAACACGGCGTGCGGCCTGACCGGGATTGTCTCCGAAACGTATCCTTCGCTGGCGAATGTCACGACGTTTAAGCGCAATTTCTCCAAGGAAGTGGTGGTCCTTCCCACCACCTACGACGTTCCGCTGAAAAAGCTGCACTATGGCGCACTGGCCGGCGCGCTGAAACTGCGGCGCGAGGGACTGCCGGCCGGGCGACGCGGACTCAACCGCGTCCGGGCGCGGGCGACGGTTCTACTGCGCCGATCAGCCACGGCGGCGGGATCCACCGGATCTTCCGCGGCGGTTGCCCACACCGGAACGCGTCATGATTGACGCCGTCGTCGTCGGTTCCGGACCCAATGGACTGGCTGCTGCCCTGACACTGGCGCGGGCCGGGCTGAAGGTACGCGTCTACGAGCTGGCCGCCAGCATCGGCGGCGGAACCCGCAGCGCTGAACTGACCGTGCCCGGCTACCTGCACGACGTCTGTTCCGCAGTACACCCGATGGCGCTCGCTTCCCCGTTTTTCCAGGCGTTTGAGCTGGATCGGCGAATCGAGCTGACGGTACCAGAGATTTCCTATGCGCATCCGCTCGATGGCGGCCGTGCGGGCATTGCCTACCGGGATCTGGACCGCACCGCTGAGTATTTGGGGCGCGACGGCGCCGCCTACCGGGCGCTATTTGCTCCGGTTCTGCGGTTGCTGGACGGCGTGACAGATTTTACCCAGCATCAGCTGCTGCGAATGCCGCGAAATCCGCTGGCTGCACTGGTGTACGCACTGCGGACCCTGGAGCAGGGCACACCGCTGTGGAAT
>JBBSSN010000205.1:0-4528 GCA_038242035.1 Actinomycetales bacterium | reverse complement strand
TCCGGTGCTATACGCGAGTCTCGGTGCCTCCCTGGTGGGACTTGTGATTTTTGTGTTTGGTCCGAATATCTGGGTTGCCGGAGTGGGCGCCGTCCTGTGGGGTGCCGGTGCTGCCCTGGGTTTCCCGATGGGCATGTCCGCCGCCGCGGACGATCCCAAGCGGGCTGCGGCACGGGTGTCCGTCGTCTCCACCATTGGTTACGTGGCATTCCTGGCTGGGCCGCCGCTGCTGGGCTTCCTGGGCGACCACCTCACCATACGAGTGGCCCTGCTGGCGATCGGAGTGGCGATTATTGCCTCCATCCTGACGGCTCCCGCCGCCAGGCCCCTGCCCATTGCGGACAGGGCGGCCAGCGGCAGTTTGTGACGCGTGTCCCCGGCACACAGGATCCTGTCTTCGGGGATCGGGACCAGTCCGGGCCCCCGTATCATCCCTGCGGACGACCTCTTGGACGTCAGCGGGCGCGAAGAATCATCCTTACGGTAGAGGCTCCCCGAGACAATGGCCGGTAGCGTTGAACCTGAATGGATAGACGGTGGCCAGCTGGCTGCCGCCGGCTCTACGCAATGAGGATGATCAGATGATCGAGGCAACAAACCTCGCCAAGAAGTACGGTGAGAAGGTCGCAGTTGCAGGCGTTACTTTCTCCGTCAAGCCCGGGCAGGTCACCGGTTTCCTTGGCCCCAACGGTGCCGGAAAATCGACCACCATGCGCATGATCGTCGGGTTGGACCGCCCGACCGCCGGATCTGTCATCGTCAACGGCCGGCCCTACGCTGAACATCGTGATCCCCTGCACCAGGTAGGTGCGCTCCTGGATGCCAAGGCTGTGCACACTAGCCGCAGCGCCTACAACCACCTGCTCGCCATGGCGGCAACGCACAGTATTTCCACCACCCGGGTCAATGAGGTCATCGAAATGACCGGTCTGGCAGAAGTGGCAAAAAAGAAAGCCGGCGGGTTCTCCCTCGGAATGGGGCAGCGTCTGGGTATTGCGGCTGCGCTGCTTGGAGATCCGCAGACGCTGATCCTGGATGAGCCGGTTAATGGGCTGGATCCGGAAGGCGTGTTGTGGGTCCGGAACCTGGTGAAGTATCTGGCCGGCCAGGGGAAAACAGTCTTCCTGTCCTCGCACCTGATGAGCGAAATGGCGCAGACTGCGGACCATTTGATCGTCATCGGCCGCGGTCGGATCATTGCCGATGCGCCGATCAAGGACATCATTGCCGGCAAACAGCAGACGCGGACCCGGATCAGGTCGCAGCAGGTTTCCGAACTGGCGGATCTGCTCGCCGGTGAGGGTGTGAGCCTGAACAGCAGCGAAAATGAGACGCTGGAGGTATCCGGTCTCGATGCGCACCAGATTGCACGGATTGCCCTGGATAACCGGGTGCTGATCTACGAGCTGACCCCGCTGAACGCTTCCCTTGAGGAGGCGTACTTCGATCTGACCAAGGACGAAGTCGAGTTCCACTCCCACTCACTTGCCAATTCCGGCGGCCCAGCACCGGAAGGAAACTAAGGACTATGAGCACCTCAACAACGGCCAAAGCTGCAGCCCCCACTACTGCCGGTGGCGCCGGCCTGACATTTGGCGGTGTGCTGAAGTCCGAATGGATCAAGCTCCGCTCGCTCACCTCCACCAAGGTCCTGCTGATCTGCACCTTCGTTGCCGTAATCGGCGTCGGCACCATGACGGCCTGGCTGCGTGGAAGCATTATTGAACAGACGATGAAGTTCGGTGGCGCACCGACGGGAATACCCGGAAGCAGTCCTTCGGGTATGACCGCCGAGGCCGCGGAAAAGACGCTCCCGCCTGGCCTGGAACTTTATGGAATTCCCAACGGCGGACTCCAGATCGGCATCCTGATCCTCGGATCGCTGGCGGTGTTGTTCATTTCCTCGGAGTTCGCCACCGGCATGATCCGGTCCACGATGACGGCGATCCCCAAGCGGCTGCCGGCCTTTGCGGCAAAAGCGATTGTGCTCGTCGTGGTCTCCTATGTGATCACAGTGGTTGCGGCGATTGTGACGTTCCTCATCTCCATTCCCATTCTGCATTCCTACGGGATCAGCATGAACCTGCAGCGTGAGGGCCTGCTTCCGGCGATATTCCTCGGCGGTCTGTACGTGGCCGGGGTGGCCCTGATCGGGCTGTCGCTTGGCACCTTGCTGCGCAACTCCGCGGGCGGAATCATGGTGCTCGTGGCGCTGTTCTTTGTGCTTCCCTTCGGCACTCAGCTGCTCAGCCTGGTGCCCGGAAAATTCTGGCTGCACGTCAATGAATACGTCCCGAGCGTGGCCGGCGGCCGGATGCTGGAGATTGGCCACCGCGACGCCTACATCGACCCATGGGCCGGCGGCCTGATCTTCCTGGCCTGGATTCTCGTCTTCCTGATTCCGGCCGTGTTCACGCTGAAGAAGCGCGATGTCTAGGTCCACTGGAGAAAACGGCCACTAAAACTCCCCACCATGGGTAATACAGACCAGGCAGGGGCGCCGGCGGAACGAACGGCCGCGGGTGCCCCTGCCGAACTGTCGGCAAAACCGCCAGCCGATCCGATTGTCGGACAAGGCATTGCAGCCCTGTCCCCGGCGGAACTCACGGCACGGCGCCGCGGTACCGTCCGGCGATTCTTTTACGAACATCCGCTGGTGATGGACCTCGTCATCGTCGTTATTTACCTGCTCCTGTCGGCGGGAACGGTCTTCGCGCACGTGGTCAACGGCGGCTTTCTGCACCTGATCCTGACCCTGATCTCCGCCGGAGCGCTGATGTTCCGGCGCAACCGGCCCGTCGCCGTCGTTATTCTGCTGACGGGTATCGAGACCGTGCTACTGCTGCAGGACCCCCTTTCCAGCAATGCCAGTCTCAGCCTGTGGTTCGGTCTCTATGCCGTTGCCGTGCGGCGCGCGACGGTCTTCAGTTTCATCACGACGGCGGCGGCAAGTCTGCCGCTGGTGCTGGTGTTGCTTCTGTTCTTCAGGTTTCCTGCCCGGATGGTCGAGGCGGGGGCGCAGAGTGGTTCGCTGGCGGGGGTCATTACAGCCGTCGTCGTTCTGCTTTCCAACGTAATCGCCACCGGTATCGGACTCGGGGTGCGGCGGGACCGCGAGCATGAAGTTGAAGTACGATCGTGGGCGGACCGCAATGCCCAGCTGGCCTCCGTGTCCGAACGGAACCGGATCGCGCGGGAAATGCACGATGTCGTGGCGCATTCGCTGACCGTCATGATCGCACTGTCCGACGGCGCCGCCGTCGCCCTCACGCGCCGCCCGGACCGCGCCACCGAGGTGCTCGGGGAACTTTCCCGGACCGGACGCACGGCGTTGTCTGACATGCGGCGCGTGCTGGGCGTGCTCCGGGCGGACGGATCCGTCGAAACCGACGGCAGAGCGCCGATGCCTGCGGGAACAGGAATCGAAACGCTGCTGGATGGATTCCGTGCTGCGGGGCTGCCCGTATCGCTGACCCGGACCGGACCGGCGCTCCCGGACGACCCGGCCTTCCAGCTCACGGTCTACAGGATCCTGCAGGAATCCCTCACCAACGCCCTGCGCTACGGCCGCGCGATCTCGCGCGTCCAGGTGGAAGTGACGCACTCCGCCGGCCAGGTACGCCTGCGGATCTCCGACGACGGCCGGGGCAGCACCGCAGAGGCTCCTTCGATTGGCGCTGGTCAGGGAATTGTCGGGATGCGCGAACGGGCAGGCATCTATGCTGGAACCGTCAAGGCGGGTGCGTGCCCCTACGGCGGCTGGGTCGTCGAGGCGGTCCTGAATACCTGACGGCCCGGGGATGAATCGCAGGGCCTGGAGAACCGACCGGTAAGCATGTGGGGGAGAGTATGAACGGATACGCGAAGGACGACGGCGACGGCACGGATGGCGGGGCGGGGGTGCCGATCGTTGGCGCAACAGATGCGCCCGTTTCCGTTCTGCTGGTGGATGACCAGCCGCTGCTGAGGATGGGCTTCCGTTTGATCCTGGAGGGTGAACCGTCAATTTCGGTAGTCGGCGAGGCCTCCGATGGTGCTGAGGCAGTGGCAAAGGTGGCATCGTTGCGGCCGGACGTGGTCCTGATGGATGTGCGCATGCCGGTTTTGGACGGAATCGAGGCAACGCGTAGAATCACCGCGGATGGGGCCTGCACCCGGGTCATCATTCTCACCACCTTTGATCTCGATGAGTACGCGTTTGCCGGCCTGCGGGCCGGGGCGAGCGCATTCCTGCTCAAGGACGTGGCCCCCGCGGAATTGATTCGGGCCATCCAACTGGTGGCCAGCGGAGACGCAGTCGTGGCGCCGAGAGTCACGCAACGGCTATTGGAGGATTTCGTCCGCTCGCGGGCGCCGCGAAACGGCCAGGAGTCCAGGGATCCGTTGCTGGCAGAGCTGACCCGGCGCGAAACTGAGGTCCTGGAGGTCATTGCCGAGGGACTGTCCAATTCGGAGATTGCGCATAAGTTCTTCCTGTCCGAGGCGACGGTGAAGACGCACGTTCGACGCATCCTCACGAAACTCCATC
>JBBSSN010000204.1:0-4536 GCA_038242035.1 Actinomycetales bacterium | reverse complement strand
GGAAACTCGTCACGGCATGCACGATGCCCGGCCGCTCCGGACAGCTCAGGGTCAGGACGTGGATCGGGGAGCCGATCGGGGAGCCAACGGCTGCCCCGGACTCTCCCGGTGCTTCCTGCATCAGGACCTGCGCTCTAGCCAGCATCAGCCGTGGCCCTGGAGGGTCAATCCCGGCGGCAGGTTTGGCACCTCATCGGACTCGGCGACCATGATGTTCCCGTCAATCACCGACACGGCATGAACACGGACAGGCAACTTGGCCGGAGGAGCGTCTGCGGCACCGGTACGCAGATTGAAGCGGGACGCGTGCAGCGGACACTCGACCTCGCAGCCTTCGACCCAGCCGTCCGCCAAGGAAGCATCCTGATGCGTGCAGGTGTCATCGATGGCAAAAAGTTCTCCATCCTCCGTGTGGAAGACGGCAATCGGCGGGGTCGTCTCCAGCCGCAGGGCATCGCCGGGGGCAAGAGCGCTGAGTGGACATGCTGTATGCATGGGCGAACCTCTGTTTCCTCAGGAATTCTTTGAACTATCCGTGCGAACCACCCCCGCAGGCCATCTCGCCAAGGTCGGTCGTTTCGTATTCTGCAACTAAACTCGCATTACGGAACATCGTGATTCATCTCACACCGCTTGTCAAGGGGGTCGGACCATTCGAAGCGACCCCTTGACAACGCACATTCCAACGCTCATTCTGTTTCACATGACGATGTTGGTTGCGCAAGGCGCAATACGAGGCGTCTCCAGACATTTTCTTCCCTGAGCCACGTTTTCTTCCCTAAGGAGGGACGGCACATGACCACCATCGCTGTTGTGGGAGCCTCGCTGGCGGGCATTTCCTCTGCACGTGCCCTCAGGGCGCAGGGATACCGCGGCCGGCTCGTGATCATCGGGGACGAAGGCCGGCGGCCCTATGACCGGCCGCCGCTGTCCAAGAACTTTCTCGCCGGGCGGATCACTGCCGCGGACTTGGCGCTGGAATCGGACGATGAGGAGCTGGATGCCGAATGGCTGCTTGGTGTCGCGGCAACCGGACTGGACACGCGGCGTCGCGTGATCTCCTGCAGTGACGGCCGCACAGTCGCCTATGACTCGGCCATTATTGCCACCGGCTCTCGGGCACGGATGCTGCCGGCTGCGGCCGGATTCTCGAACGTCCACACCCTGCGGACCCTTGAGGATGCGCAGCGTCTGAAGGAGCAGCTTGTCCCGGGCCGCCGCCTCGTGGTGGTCGGTGCAGGCTTCGTCGGAGCCGAGGTCGCGGCCACAGCCAGAGGCATCGGGATGGACGTCACCTTGATCGGGTCCGGGTCGTTCCCGCTCAGCGGTCCGCTCGGCATACCAATGGGCGCCCTGATCGGCCGCCTGCACGAAGACAACGGTGTCAAGCTGATCAGCAGCGCCAGGGTTGCGTCCTTTGTTTCAGAACACGCGATGGACAGGAACGGCCGGACGGCCAGCGCCGTCCGGCTGGCCGACGGACGCACGGTGCCGGCCGACGTCGTCGTGCTCGGCTTGGGCTCGGTGCCGAATACCGATTGGCTCACAGATTCCGGGTTCGATCTAACTGACGGGATCCGGTGCGATGCGGCGGGCCGGGCCGGTGTCCGCGGCGTCTGCGCCGTGGGCGACTGTGCCGCCTGGTTTGACGGCAGGTCGGGCACCTATCAGCGGGCGGAACATTGGACCGGAGCCATGGAGCGGCCTGGCCGTGCCGTGGCTGCACTGCTGGCAGATGCCGCGGCGGCTCCTGCTGTACCGACAGGCCCAGGTCCTGGCGCGCTGGATCTGCCGTACTTCTGGTCCGACCAATACGGTGCAAGGATCCAGTTCGCCGGCACCGCGGACGGCGCCGACAGCGTGGAAATGGTAGCAGGTGACCCTGCCGGCCATACCTTCCTGGCCGTCTACTACCGTGCCGGGGAAGCTGTCGCCGTTTTGGGTGTGAATCAGCCCCGGCTGTTCACCAGATGGCGTAAGGCGCTGAACGGTAGTACCTCGAAAGAATGCGTGCCCGTCCAGAGGAAAACCGGAGCGACGTCGCTGAGTCCGGCCTGTTAGCCGTCCAGCACTGCCGTTGTGCCCCGTCGCTGTTGAGGAGTAAAAAATGACATCCGAATTAATTTCGCCCAGCCTGATCCCCACCCTGCCGGGGCACGCGTATGTGGATGAGGATATTTTCCGTGCTGAACAGGAAGAGATCTTCGAGAAGATGTGGTTTTGTGCGGTGCTGTCCGCTGACCTGACTAAACCGGGGTCGTACAAGACCGTGCAGGTGGGCCGTGAGAGTGTGCTGATTAACCGCACACGAAAGGGAGAGGTACGTGCGTTTTTCAACATCTGCCGGCATCGGGGCGTGAAGTTGTGCATGGAGGAAGCCGGTGTTGCCGCCCGGGCCTTCCAATGCCCTTACCATGCCTGGACATATGACTTCGAGGGGAAGCTCATTGCCGCACCGAACCTGACAAAGATGCCGGACATCGACCGGGAGGAATATGGCCTGGTGAAGATCGCAGTGCGGGAATTCATGGGCTATGTCTGGGTCTGCCTGGCGGACGAACCGCCGTCCTTCGAGCATGACGTCATGGGCGCCATCGAGGAACGTCTCGGTGATTTGAAAGCGATCGAGGGCTACGACATCGCCCACCTGAGCCTGGGCCGGCGCATCCGTTATGACGTGCAGGCCAACTGGAAGCTCATCATAGAGAACTTCATGGAGTGCTACCACTGCGCCACCATCCACCCGGAGCTGACCGAAGTCCTGCCCGAGTTTGCCGACGGTCTCGCGGCCCAGTTCTTTGTCGGGCATGGCGCCGAATTCGGTGAAGACATCAAGGGCTTTACCGTGGACGGTTCCGAAGGCCTGGAGCGGATTACCGGGATCGACGACGACCAGGACCGCCGCTACTACGCCATCACGATCAAACCCACGGTGTTCGTCAATCTGGTGCCCGATCATGTCATCATCCACCGGATGTTCCCGATGGCTGCGGACCGCACCATTGTCGAATGTGATTGGCTCTATCTGCCCAGTGTGGTGGATTCCGGCAAGGACCTCACCGCTTCCGTCGAGCTCTTCGACCGGGTCAACCGGCAGGACTTTGAGGCCTGCGAGCGCTGCCAACCGTCCATGGGATCGCGCATCTACGCCAAGGGCGGCGTTCTGGTGCCCAGCGAGCATCACATTGCGGTCTTCCATGACTGGGTGACGAGCAGGATCAGCGCCGCGGGTAGCCCAGCTGCTCACTGACCCGCTCCCCGGTCTGCTTGAGTTCCTCAAGCAGACCGGGTATTGCTTCGGGGTCGAACCGGAAGGCCGGCCCGGAGATGCTGATGGCCGCGATCGCAACGCCGCGATGGTCGCGTACCGGTACAGCGACGGCATTGAGCCCTATCTCCAGCTCCGAATATGACGTGGCAAACCCGTTTGCTGCGGCGGCGATGAGCTGCTTTTCCAGTGCCGGACGGGATGTGACCGTACTCGCCGTGAGGGCCGGCTGGCCGGTTTCCTTCAGGATTCGCCCACGTTCTTCCGTGTCCAGGCAGGCCAGCAGCATCTTGCCGCTGGAGGTCGCATGTACGGGTGTCAGGCTGCCCACCCAGTCGGAGGTGGCCAGTGCGGACGGGCCCATTGCCTGATCAACATTGACGGCAAAATTCGAGCGCAGCACCGCGAGATTCACGGTTTCCTGGAATTTTTCAGCCAGCGCGTGCAGGAAGGGACGGGCCTCGGCGGCCACGTTCAGCCGTCCGGGGATGGAACTGGCCAGGCGCAGGATGCCGAAGCCCAGCTGGTATTTGCCGCGTTCGTGGTCCTGTTGGGCCATGTCCCGGGCGTCCAGGGCGCTCAGGAGGCGGGAGGCCGTCGATTTGTGGACCCCCATTTCTTCCGCAACTTCACTGACGCCGGCGCCGCCGGTGCGAGCCAGGATCTCCAGTACGGTGATGGCCCGGTCCACGGACTGCACCCCGCCCCGGGAGGAACCATCCGGATCGGGCAGGGCTTCGGGTAAGGCATCGTGGGATCTGTCGGCAACCATAGGTTCATGCTCCCAGACTTGCCGCTGGGATGAGACACGCCCGGCCTCGGAGAAGCCCTGCATCCACAAAGCTGATGACGCAGCTTCGGCGCCGGAAAACGCGTTAGGGGAGCGTCATCAGGCAGCGAAAGTGCTCGATTCCCGCCGTGCTGAATTCAGTGCGCTCCGTGGGCTTCCGCGCGCAGTTCAGCCGGCTGCCCCTGCAGTGTCCGCCTTGATGTTTCCGGGATCAGGAACGTGGCGATCAACGCCCCTGCCGCGATGGAGCAGACAACCATTCTGGCGGGCGATGTCCAGGCCGCTGCTTGGATGGCGGTTCGTTCTGCGCAGCGTTGGGACCTTGGCGAGCGCATGATGTACTCCTGCGCGCAGTTGCGGCCTACCTTTGCGCAGCTTTCACCGCCGGGGCCTACAGAACGCTGCGGATGGTCTTTTCGAAACTTGTCACGTGCTCCAGTGCCAGTTCGGCGGCCAAGGCGGCGTCGCCGTCGGCGAT
>JBBSSN010000203.1:0-4566 GCA_038242035.1 Actinomycetales bacterium | reverse complement strand
GGGGATCCGCACCGCCATTGGCAAACGGCGTGGCACCCATCCGCAAGTTGCCCGCCGGCGCCAGGGCGGCCAGCTCCGGCAGCAGCCGGCCGGATTCATCAAAAAGTGTTTCCGGCTGGTAGGAGCGCAACCAGTCCTGAAGCTGCCGCAAATGGTCGGGGTTTTCCCGCACGCCGGACAGCGGCACCTGGTGCGAACGGAAGGTTCCCTCCATCTGGACACCGTCCACTACAGCAGGGCCGGTCCAGCCCTTGGGCGTCCGAAGGATGATCGCCGGCCAGCGCGCCGGGCCCTTGACCCCGTTCTCCAGCGCGTCCTGCTGGATTTCGACGATCCGCCGATGTGCCTCGTCCATAGCTGCAGCCAGGGCCGGGTGGACCTTGGCAGGGTCGTCACCGGAAACCACGACAGGATCCCAGCCGTAGGCAGCCAGCAGGGCGCTGACCTGCGCGTCGGACTGGCGGCCCAACACCGTTGGTCCGGAGATCTTATTGCCGTTCAGGTGCAGAATCGGCAGCACGGCACCATCCCGGGCGGGATTCAGGAATGCGGGGGCCTTCCACGACGCAGCCAGCGGCCCGGTTTCGGCCTCGCCGTCGCCGATCACGCAGGCCACGATCAGTTCCGGGTTGTCCATCGCCGCACCCGTTGCATGCGCCAAAGAGTAACCCAGCTCGCCGCCCTCGTGGATGGAACCGGGAGTCGGCGGACCCACATGGCTCGGAATACCGCCGGGCGTGGAAAACTGACGGATCAGCCGCCGCAGCCCGGCATCGTCCTCGGTGATCTGGGGATAAATCTCGGAGTACGTCCCTTCCAGATACACATTGGCCACCACCGCCGGGCCGCCGTGTCCCGGGCCTGACACGAAAAGGACCTTGGCCCCGGTTTGGCTAATGAGCCGGTTCAGGTGGACGTAGACCAGGGACTGTCCCGGGCTGGTGCCCCAGTGACCTAAGAGCCGTGGCTTGATGTGTTCCACGCGCAGCGGTTCGCGCAGCAGTGCGTTCTCCTGCAGGTAAATCTGCGCCACCGTGAGGTAATTCGCAGCGCTCCAGTACCGGTTCATGAGGGCGAACTCAGTGGAGGAGCTGGTGGATACGGAGTCTGTGGAGCTGGAAGTCAAGGCCGCCTGCTTACTGTTTGGCCGACGATTATGGTCGCTGAATGCGACCAGCCGGTGTCGGATAGTGGCTGCGGTTCCAGCGTGACACAGGTTCCCGGGGATTGTTAGACCCCGGCATCGCGACCGCCGGCGACCAGCCGAGATTAGCGACGCAGCCGGGATTTACGGTTCAGCTGGAACTGACGGTTCAGCCGGGACCTACGGTTCAGCCGCGACTGACGACGGCGGCGGTAGCTTCCGCGATGGCCCGCTCTTCATCGGTGGGCACCACCAGCACCGGGATCGCGGAATCCGGTGTACTGATCACCCGGGCGTTTTTGCCCGGTGCACGGTTGGCGGTCTCGTCGAGGCTGATACCCAGGGCCGTCAACCGGTTCGCCACCAGCGCGCGGAACTGCCAGGAATTTTCCCCGATACCGGCGGTAAAGACGACCGCCCGGGCTCCGCCCACTGCCACATGGTAGCCGCCGATGTATTTGGCGAGCCGGTAGGACGCAATACTCAGCGCCGTCTGCGCAGCTTCAGCGCCGCCGTCGGCCGCCTCGACCACCGAGCGCATATCATTATTTCCAGCCAGACCGGCGAGACCGGATTTCCTGTTGAGCAACTCATCGAGGCCGTCGGCGTCCAGGCCCTGACGCAGCAGGAAGATCAGGATGGACGGATCGATGTCGCCGCTCCTGGTGCCCATCACCAGTCCTTCCAAGGGGGTGAAGCCCATCGAGGTGTCGATGCTCTTCCCGGCATGGACAGCAGTGACGGAAGCGCCGTTGCCCAAATGTGCAATGACGGCGTTGAAATTCTCCGGCTGGATTTTCAACAGCTGTGCCGCCCGGACCGAGACGTAGCCCACCGACGTGCCGTGGAAACCGTACCGGCGGATGCCATAGCGGCTGTAAAGCTCATCCGGGACGGCGTACCGCCAGGCGTGCTCCGGGAGCGTGCGGTGGAAGGCGGTGTCAAAGACGGCGACCTGGGGCAGTGTGGGCCATTTTGCCGCAATCGCGCGGATGCCGAGGACATTAGCCGGATTGTGCAGCGGCGCCAGCGGGTTCAGCCGCTCAATGGCGCGGGTGATCTCGTTGTTGATCAGCACCGGTTCACTGAAGCGCTCGCCGCCGTGCACCACTCGATGCCCGACGGCGCCGAGCTGACGGTCGCCGAGGACGGCGGAAACCGCTGCGTCGATCCGGTCCAGTGCCTCGGCGTGGTCGGCCACGGCGTCTGGTCCCGGTTCCGAGCCGCCGATCCTGTCGATCAGGCCCTCCGTAACGATGCTGCCGCCGTCGTCCCTGACAGCGACATCACGGACCTGATACTTGATCGAGGAGGAGCCGGAGTTGAGTACCAGAATGAGCATGTCAGCGTGCCTTCTTGTCGATGGGGGAGACTTCGCTGTGCGCCTGAACGCTGTGCGCCTGAACGACGGTGATCGCCACCGTATTGACGATGTCCTCTACCGTGCAGCCGCGCGAGAGGTCATTGACGGGCTTGCGCAATCCCTGCAGGATCGGGCCGACGGCGACCGCTCCGGATGACTGCTGCACCGCCTTGTAGGTATTGTTGCCGGTGTTCAGATCGGGGAAAATGAAGACCGTCGCCTGTCCGGCCACTGAGGAACCCGGCATTTTGGACGCAGCAATGGACACGTTGACGGCGGCGTCATATTGGATGGGTCCTTCGACAGGAAGATCCGGCCGGAGCCCGCGGACCAGGGCCGTGGCGCGGCGGACACTTTCGACGGCGCCGCCGGAGCCGGATTCGCCGGTCGAGTAGGAGAGCATGGCGATTCGCGGCTGCACGCCGAACTGCGCCGCCGTCTCGGCGGATGCAACGGCAATATCGGCCAGTTGCTCCTCATCCGGGACCGGATTTACCGCGCAGTCGCCATATACCAGCACCCTGTCGGCGAGCAGCATGAGGAAGACCGATGAGACTATCCGCACGCCTTCCCGGGTCTTGACGAATTCCAGTGCCGGGCGAATGGTATTGGCCGTGGTGTGCGCCGCGCCGGAAACCATTCCGTCCGCCTTGCCAAGCTGAACCATCATGGTGCCAAAGTAAGAGCCGTCAAGCATCACTTCCCTGGCCGAGGCCAATTTGATGTTCTTGTGCGCCCGCAGCCGCGCGTATTCAACCGCGAATTCCTCCCGCAGCGGACTCTCAGCGGGATCCACGATGGTCAGGCCGGCCAAATCGACGCCGGTGGACGCGGCCAACTCGCGGATCTGTGCAACGGGTCCCAGCAGCGTCAGATCACACACATCGCGTCGGCGCAGAATCTCCGCCGCCTGCAGGACGCGCACGTCGGTTCCTTCCGGGAGCACAATGCGCCGCCGCTGCAGGCGCGCCCGTTCGATCAGCTCGTGCAGGAAGCGCAGCGGCGTCATCCGTTCGGGCCGGGGCAGCGTGAGCCGCTCCAGCAATTCGGACTCATCCACGGCCTTGGCCCACGCACCCAAGGCTGCGGCGGCCTTCCGGCGCTCTCCGGTGGCAATTTCGCCCCGGACCTCGCTGACCCGCTTAGCGCTCTGATAGGTGTCTTCCGGCACCGCGAAAACGGGAAACGGCGCGTGCTCCAGCAGCGGCCTAATGTGTTCGTCGGGAGCGAGGCCGCCGGTGAGGACCAGCGCCGAGGGAACGGGCAGCTTTGGAGAAAGCGCCGATGCCAGCGTGGCTACGATCACATCGGCGCGGTCGCCGGGAGTGATGACCAATTCGCCGTCGAGCAGTACATGCAGGAAGTTGCCGACGCTCATCGCGGCAACCTTGATGCCCGCGACGTCGCGTTCCAGATTCGCAGTACCTGCGATTCTGGTCCCGTTCAAAGCGGCGACGACGGCGGCCACGGTAGGGCGGGAGAGCTCCTCCAGCTCCGGAATCACATAGACCGGACGGTGTGATTTTCCGGGACGTACCGCGGCGAGGATGTCCGCAACGCCGGAACCATCAGCGCGGTTAACTATCATTGCCAACAGCGAACAACCCGCAGCATCCAACTCGCGGCGCGCCACATCGACGGCGTCTGCTGCCTGCGCGGCCGTCAGCTCGCGGGCGCTTACCACCGCGACGACGAGGGCGCCGAGGTTGTTTGCCAGCCGGGCATTCAAATCAAATTCGACGGCGGCGTTCTGCCCCACCAAGTCCGTCCCCTCGACGATAATCACGTCGCAGTGCCGGGCCAATTCGGCATAAATGGCAACGCAGGCCGCGTCAATGTCTTCGCGCCGCCCCGCGGCCATTAGCCCTCGGGCCTGCGCAGCCGTCAGACCACCCCGACACCGGGACGCGTCAAGCCTGAAGGTCCGGCGCATCAGCAATACCATCGGATCCTGTTCGGGATCCGCCACCTGCACGATCGGGCGGAAGAATCCGATTCTGTCCGCGTGCCGGTGCAGCGCATCCGCCAATCCCAAAGTGACCAGTGACTTACCTGATCC
>JBBSSN010000202.1:0-4579 GCA_038242035.1 Actinomycetales bacterium | reverse complement strand
GGGGAATATTCGTAGGTGATCTGCGTATCGCCGAGGGACTCTTCGTATTTTTTGCACAGCCGGGCGCCCTGCAGGGCGATGTCCAGGATGCCGTCCTGATCCTGGTTGAACACAACCCGGCGCTGCAGGACCGACGTTGAATTGTACAAGTGGACTATCGCCGTCCTGGCCCCGGTGAGAGCCTCGTACGTCCGCTCGATCAGGTGCTCGCGGGCTTGCGTCAGCACCTGGATAGTGACGTCTTCCGGGATATGGCCGCCCTCAATGAGCTGACGGACAAAATCGAAGTCCGTCTGCGAAGCGGAAGGGAAACCTACTTCTATCTCCTTGTAGCCCATGCTCACCAGCAGCTGGAACATCTTCAGCTTCCGCGCCGGACTCATCGGGTCAATCAGCGCCTGGTTGCCGTCGCGCAGGTCCACGGCGCACCAGCGCGGGGCCTTCGTGATGATCTTATCCGGCCACGTCCTGTCCGGCAGTTCCACGGTGATTTGCTGATGGAACGGGACGTAGCGGTGGACGGGCATCCCGGAGGGTTTTTGGGCGTTTCGCATTGGTCTGGCCTTTTCTATTCGCTCTTCGATGACAGATCGGCCGGGCACCACCAACACCGCAGCGAGGGGTTGGCCTCCCAGCTGCCTACCGACGGTCTGCACAGCCTTTTCCAGACTGAACTGCAGGACCTCTAGGTCAACGGGTATTTGGCCTCGCCGCGGCAACTAAGAAGAAGCATTCCAGTGCACACATTTTTACCCTAACACGCGGCGTGGGATGATGGTGAACCAGCTCTTCCGCCTCTGTGACGACAATATTTGCCGTACAAATGGGTGCGGAAAATCCACTACGGAAGGCAGACAGCGGATGACAACTCCCTTTACGCAGCAAGCCGAAACCAGTGCCGTCGGCACACAACCGGCAGCACAGCACGGAGCACAACCTGCAGGACAAGCCGCAGACAGCCGCACCAGCAGCCGCAGCGGTATCAGCTCCGTCAACGGTGATCCGTCGGTCCGTCCGCAGGATGACCTCTACCGCCGGGTCAACGGCCATTGGCTGGACCTTGAAACCATCCCCGCGGACCGTGCCCTGACCGGTTCCTTCGTGACCCTCCGTGACGAGGCGGAAGCGGCTGTCCGGATCATTATCGAACAAGCGGCGGGGCGCGCAAGGCATGGCGACGGCCCCTCCCCTGCACCAGCGGAATCACCGGAGACAACAGAATCGCCGGAGACAACAGAATCGTCCGTAGAGGCCAAGATCGGAGATCTCTACACCAGCTTCATGGACGAGGCCGCCATTGAGGCCGCCGGAGCCGCTCCCCTGACGGAACGGCTGGCCGCAATTTCCGCCAGCGAAGACATCGAATCCTTCGTCCGCACGATGGGCGGGCTGGACCGCAACGGTAACGACGGTCTGTTTGGCGGCTATGTGAACAATGATGCCGGCGACCCGCAGCGGTGTCTGTTGCATCTGTACCAGGGCGGCCTGGGCCTGCCGGATGAGTCGTATTACCGCGAGGACCAATTCGCACCGATCCGTACGGCCTACGTCGCTTATGTCTCGACCATGTTCACGCTGGCGGGTGTTCCGGACGCGGATGCGGCCGCCGGCAGAGTCATGGCGCTGGAGACGGACATCGCCGCCGTACATTGGGACAACGTGACCATGCGGGACCCGCAAAAGACCTACAACCTGAAAACCCGCGAAGAGGCGCTCGCCTTATTCCCGTTGTTGGCCCAATGGTTCGAGGGCATGGCGCTGCCCGCAGACAAGTCCGTCGAGCTGGTAGTGGCCACGCCCGAATTCTTCACCGGGGCTGCGCAACTGCTGACTCAAAAGCCCTTGCATGACTGGCAGGAATGGCTGGCCCTGCGGATAATTTCCGGCGCAGCGTCTTATCTTTCCAGTGACTTTGTCGACGCGGACTTCGCGTTTTACGGCACCACGCTCAGCGGGACGGAAGAGATCAAGGAGCGCTGGAAGCGCGGTGTCGCCCTGGTGCAGGGATCCCTCGGCGAGGCCGTCGGCCAGATCTATGTGGGGCGGCATTTTCCCCAAAGCCACAAGGCCCGGATGGAGCTCCTGGTCGCTAACCTGATCGAGGCATACCGGCAAAGCATTTCGGCGTTGACCTGGATGAGCGCGGAAACCATCGCGCGGGCGCTGCAGAAACTGACGGCATTCACTCCCAAGATCGGTTACCCGGACAAATGGCGCGATTTTTCTTCACTTGTCATCGAGGCCGGGGATCTGACCGGGAATCTCGAGCGCAGCCACCGATTTGAGCTCGAACGCCAGCTGGCGAAAATCGGCGCACCGATCGACCGCGGCGAATGGCTGATGACCCCGCAGACGGTCAATGCCTACTACAACCCGACGATGAACGAGGTGGTTTTCCCCGCGGCCATTCTGCAGCCGCCGTTCTTCGATGCCGATGCCGACGACGCCGCCAACTACGGCGGGATCGGCGCCGTAATCGGCCACGAGATCGGTCATGGTTTCGATGACAAGGGGTCCCAATTCGACGGCACGGGTGCGTTGCGCAATTGGTGGACTGAGGCCGATCGAACGGCCTTTGACCAGCTCACTGCCAAGTTGGTGGAACAGTACAACGTCCTGAGTCCGGAAGCGGCGCCCGGGCACTTCGTCAATGGTGAGTTGACCTTGGGCGAGAACATCGGTGATTTGGGCGGTCTGACCATCGGATACCAGGCCTACCTGCTCAGCCGCAATGGCCAGGAGCCACCGGTCATCGACTCTATGACGGGGGCGCAGCGGTTCTTCTTCTCCTGGGCCGAATGCTGGCGCAGCAAAATCCGGGCTGAAGAGGCTTTGCGCAGGTTGACAGTGGATCCGCACTCCCCCGCGGAGCTGCGCTGCAACGCCGTCGTGCGTAATCTCGATGCCTTCCACGACGCGTTCGGTGTCACCGCTTCGGACGGACTGTGGCTGGACCCCGAGGAGCGGGTGCGTATTTGGTAGCCCTGCTGATCCGACGGCCACGCCCGTAGCACCCGTTGCCGACAAGGACCCCCGCTTCAGCAGGGGTCCTTGTCCGCAACGGGTGCCGCAGACGCGCAGATGCCGGCTAGTTCGGCGGGTACATGTCCGGATTGACCGTCAGGCACTTTCCGGACTGATCCGCGGTGCTGGCAACAATATCCGGCGGCAGCACGGTTTTGCCGAACGTGGTTCCGGAGGCGAAATCCGTGCCGATGTTCAGCCGGACGCCGTTGACTCCCGTTGAAGCCACCAGGGCGCTGGCGGGTATCCCGAAGAGAGCTGCGACGTCCGTAGCGACATCCTTGAACCCTTCGCCGTAACCGATGCTCGTGGTCGCCGCGGTAGCGGCCGGGATCTGCAGAAGGTCTGTATACCCGGCTCCCTGCAGTGCGGCGCTCAACTCCGTGGTGCGGTCAGGGATTCCGGTGGCGTTGACGATATTGATCGGCTGGATGCTCTTGTCATAGGCAGCGGCCGACGGCGCAGGTACAGCTGGTGCCTGCGCTGCAGGAGCCGACGGACTCGTCGAGGCGCCGGCGGTTGAACCGCCGGTCAGGTCCGTTCCGTTGTGCAGCGCGGTGAAAAGATCATTTGCCGCCGGCTGGGAGAGGACATTCCGATTCGGGTCCGCCGGGAAAGGGACCCATGGAGCGGTAATGAACGCAACCTTGGCCAGGTCCACGTTCTTTAGCCGATTGGCAATCGCCACCATGGAAGGGATATTGGCCAGGCCACTGTCAATCGTCAGGTTCTTGGTGATCGCGTCCGCAATGTTGTAGACCTTGGGCAGATCGGTGAGGGTTCCATCGCTCTTGATCTTGCGGATCATGGAGCCAAGGAAATACTGCTGCGCCTGAATCCGCGCAATGTCGCTCGCATCACCGAAGGAATGCCTGGTCCGCAGGAAGGCGAGGGCTTGTTCGCCCTGCACCAGGCTTTTCCCGGCCGGGAGCACCAGCCCGGAGCCGTTAACATCGTTCACCGAGTGGTCGACGCAGACCTCGACGCCGCCGATCACATTGGATAGATCCTTCACCGCGGTGAAGTCGGCCAGCATGAAGTGGTCAATGTTCAGACCGGTGAGCTGGTTAATTGCCGCGACCGTACAGCCCGGGCCGCCGTTGTTGAGCGCGGTATTGAGCTGTCCCAGCGCCTGGGCCGGATACATCTGCCCACTCTTAGGGTCCTTGCATGCCGGAAGGGGCACCATCAGGTCACGCGGAAAACTGACCACGCTGACCTGTTTGTTGTCCTTGGAGATGTTCATCAACATCATTACATCCGAGTGGCCCTCGCCCGCAGCGTCGGCCGACGTACCGTAGGCGCCGTTGGCGCCGTCGCGTGTGTCGGTACCCAGAATGAGGATCTGCAGATCATCCTTGCTGTTATCCACGGCGCCCTTGGTGCTGGCACCATCGGCCAGATTCAGCTCGCCCACTTGGACGTTGTTCTGCAGCCGCATCACCATGAACCCGCCGACGGCGACGGCCCCGACCACCACCAGGGCAACCGCTGCTGCGGTGATTTACAGCCACAGCGCTTTGCGCCGCGGCGCACGGAAGTGCCGCCCGGTGCT
>JBBSSN010000201.1:0-4600 GCA_038242035.1 Actinomycetales bacterium | reverse complement strand
GTCCGAGGAATTGAACATCCCGGTGGAGAATTTGCTGACCCCTGACTACCTCCGCCGGACCAGCTGGCGGCCGCCATCCCCGATCAGCACCGCAACGGTGTCCGAGCAGCTTGCTGAGCTGGGCGCGCGTCCGTGGCAGGTTAATCTGATGGCACCCCTGCTGGCCGAGGCGTTCCTGCACCCCGATGAGTTACCCCTCAAGGAAAAAGACCAGAAGGAGGCGACGACAACCAAGGACAAGAACGACGGCGCGTCCCCGGCCGCCGCCGTCGGCCCCTCCGTCCCGGCCTGAACAGCAGTCGGCGGGCGGGCCCGGCAGCACGCCGCTTGTTAGCTAAGTTACTGACGGGTAACATAGGTAACAACGCCGTCGGCCGTAATGCCGGCGCCGTGCAGCACCTGGCATCGGTGCAGTACCGGAGATCGGTGCAGTACTGGATATTGGTGCAAGGCAAGACATCCATCCCGACCCGGATTAACAGTCTCGACGAGGAGTATCAGGTGACCCATAACAGGCAAGTAAGGGACGTTGTCTTCGTGGACGGCGTCCGCACCCCGTTCGGCAAGGCCGGCGAAAAAGGCATCTATGCCGGCACCCGGGCCGATGACCTCGTGGTCAAATGCATCCGGGAACTGATGCGCCGCAACCCCTCGTTACCACCGGAGCGCGTGGATGAAGTCTCCATTGCGGCCACGACGCAAACCGGCGATCAGGGCCTGACCATCGGACGCACCGCAGCGCTGCTGGCCGGATTGCCGAAATCGGTTCCGGGCTTCGCGATCGACCGCATGTGTGCCGGCGCCATGACAGCCGTTACGACGACGGCGTCCGGCATCGGCTTCGGCGCCTACGACGTCGTCATCGCCGGCGGGGTGGAGCACATGGGTAACCACCCAATGGGCTCCGGTGCAGATCCCAACCCGCGTTTCATGTCCGAGCGCCTGGTGGATCCTGCGGCACTGAATATGGGCAACACAGCGGAGAATCTGCATGACCGTTTCCCCGCCATCACCAAGGACCGCACCGATGCCTTCGCGGTCGGCAGCCAGAATAAGCTCGCCAAGGCCTACCAGGACGGCCTGATTCAGCCGGACCTGGTACCTGTCGCAACACTCAAGCCCGAAAAGGGCTGGGCACTGAATACCGTTGATGAGCCGCCGCGTCCGGGCACCACGGTGGCGGACCTTGCATCCCTGCGCACTCCCTTCCGGGCGCACGGCCGGGTCACTGCCGGCAACGCCGCCGGTTTGAACGACGGCGCCACAGCGGCCCTGCTGGCCTCGGCCGAGGCGGCGGAGGAACTGGGCTTGACGGTAAAAATGCGGCTGGTCTCCTACGCCTTCGCGGGCGTCGAGCCGGAGGTGATGGGCATCGGCCCGGTCCCGGCGACGGAAAAGGCCTTGAAGATGGCCGGGCTGGGCATCGAGGACATTGGGCTTTTCGAAATCAATGAGGCCTTCGCCGTGCAGGTGTTGTCCTTTCTGGACCACTTCGGCATCGCCGACGACGATCCGCGTGTCAACCGCTATGGCGGCGCTATCGCCGTCGGGCATCCGCTGGCATCCTCCGGTGTGCGCCTGATGAACCAGCTGGCCAGCCAGTTCGAGCAGGATCACAGCGTCCGCTACGGCATCACCACCATGTGCATCGGCCTGGGCATGGGAGGAACCGTGGTCTGGGAAAATCCGCACTGGGCCGGCACGGCTTCGCAGAGCTCAGCGGGCACAGTTGGCTCGGTCAGTGAAACCGGCACGGCCACCGAAACCGGCACCGTCACCGCAGCAGGCACGGCCACCGAAAAGGAGAACGCAGCATGAGCTCGCAGGATTACAGCAGCCTTACCGGGCTCTTTCCCGACGAAGTGGTCACCCACTCATACGTCCAGGACGTTCAGCTCCCCGCGGTCAATGGCCGTCCGGGCGCCGGCACCTTTGCCCTGATCACGCTGGACAACGGCCTGGACCACCGTCGCCCCAGCATCCTTGGACCCAACACGCTGGTGGAGCTCAAAGGTGTGCTGGAGACCCAGCGGGACCGGGCAGCCGCGGGGGAAATCATCGGCGTCGGGGTCACCGGCAAGCCGCACTTCCTTGTAGCCGGGGCCGACCTCTCAGCCGTCAAAGGCCTGCATGACCGCGAGGCCGGCGTCTTAATGGCCAGCCTTGGCCACGACGTCTACAGCATCCTGAATGATCTGGGCGTCCCCAGCTTTGTCTTCATCAACGGCGTTGCCCTCGGCGGCGGGCTGGAAATCGCCCTGAACGCGAATTACCGGACCGTATCCACCGGTGCCGGCGCCATTGGCCTGCCGGAGGCGTTCCTGGGGCTGGTGCCCGGCTGGGGCGGTGTCTACCTGCTCCCCCGCCTGATCGGACCGGTTAATGCCGTCAAGGTGATGATCGAGAACGCGCTGACCAACAACCGCACGCTCAGCGGCGCAGCCGCGTTCAAACTCGGGATTGCGGATGCACTCTTCGAACCGGCGGACTTCGTGGAACAGTCGCTCGCGTGGGCCGCCAAGGTCATTAACGGCGAGGTCACGGTGAACCGTCCCAACGCGGTCTCCGAGCCGCTCTCGGAAGCCAACAGCGCGGCCTGGGATGCCGCCGTCGCCAGTGCCCGTAAATTTGTCGAAGACAGGACATCCAACGCCGCTCCCGCTCCGGCACGACTTATCGATCTGCTGGAGAAGGGAAAGAACTACAGCAAGGCCGAGTCCTTCGCGCAGGAGGACCTGGCGCTGGCGGATTTGATCCAGACAGCGGAGTTCCGTTCCACCGTTTATGCCTTTCTGGATCTGGTGCAAAAGCGCGGCAAACGTCCCGCCGGTGCACCGGACAAAAAACTCGCCCGTCCGGTCACCAAGGTGGGTGTGGTAGGTGCAGGCCTGATGGCCAGCCAGCTCGCCCTGCTCTTCGCCCGGCAGCTCAAGGTTCCGGTGATCATGACGGACATCGATCAGGCGCGCGTGGACAAGGGCGTGGGCTATGTGCAAACGGAGGTCGACAAGCTGCTGGCGAAGGGCCGGATCTCCCCCGACGCCGCCAACCGGACCAAGGCGCTGGTCTCCGGCTCCGTCTCCAAGGCCGCCTTCGCGGACGCAGACTTTGTCATCGAAGCCGTCTTCGAGGAGCTCAGCGTCAAAAAACAGGTCTTCGCCGAGGTTGAAGCCGTCGTGTCCGAAACCTGTATCCTGGCCACCAATACCTCCTCGCTCTCCGTCACCGCGATGGCCGAGGACCTGCGCGACCCCGAGCGCGTGGTGGGTTTCCATTTCTTCAACCCGGTGGCCCTGATGCCGCTGTTGGAGATTGTCCGCGCTCCCAAGACCGACGACGCAGTGCTGGCCACCGCCTTCGAGACGGCCAAGGCGCTGCGGAAGACGGCGGTCCTGGTCAAGGACGCCGCCGCTTTTGTGGTCAACCGCATCCTGGGCCGGATGTTCGGCGAAATCACCGCTGTCTTTGACGAGGGCACCGATGCTGTCACAGCCGACAACGCGCTGCGCCCGATGGGCCTGCCGATGAGCCCGTTCACGCTGCTGGCGCTGGTGGGGCTGCCGGTGGGCCAGCATGTGCAGGAATCCCTGCACGCGGCCTTTGGGGATCGCTTTTATGTCTCCGCGAACCAGCAGCGGTTGATCGATGCGGGCAAGAAGGGCCTGTGGGAGAAGAACGACGACGGCAGCCAGTTTGTGCCCGAGGAAACGCTGACGCTGCTCAGCTTCCGCAGCACCCCCTCCACCAGCGAAGAAGTACTCACCCGCACGCAGGATGCCCTGGCCGACGAGATCGGCCGGATGCTCGCCGAGGGCGTGGTGGCCGGTCCGGAGGACATCGACCTGTGCGTCATTACCGGAGCCGGTTGGCCGATGCATCTGGGCGGCATCACCCCGTATCTGGACCGGGTGGGGGCGTCCGAGCGCGTCAACGGCAGGCTCTTCCACCCCGAGCTGGCTGCCTAAGCCCTGGCGAATCGGTGCCGGACCCGCGAAACAGGGGCGGGGCCGCGAAGGCGGGGCTGGCCAGCAGCGTCGGGGCGCGGCCGGGGCCGTGAAGCAGGGGCGGAGCCGTGAAGGCGGGGCTGGCCAGCAGCGTCCTCACGGCCCCGCCCCGTCCTCGGCGAGTCCACTGCGGGCCGGCACCGGCAAGGTGGCCCTGATCACGGGCTTTCCGCCAACTCCGCGTACATCACCGGGCAGACCCTGGTCGTGGACGGCCGCATGACGGTGGCGGCGGCGCGGTACTATCGCCAGACGATGGACCCGGTGAGTCCGCCGGAGCGTCCCACCCGGCGCTGTGCGTACCCGTTCCGCAGCGGGCTCCTGCCCAGATCGGAAAACCTTACGACGACGGCGCGTCCTGGTATCCGCTGCTGCAGCGGCCGCTGCGCCTGGTTCCGCTGACCCTGCCGCACCGAATCCTGATGGGTTCAATGCATCTGAACCTGGAAACCGGAGATCCCGCCGCCCTCGCCGCATTTTGCCTGGAGCAGGTGCGCGGCGGGGCCGGTCCGATCATCACCGGTGGCGCAGCAGTAAAAGGAAACAGGGCAGGTGCCGGCGGGCACCAATATGCACTGACCAACGAGGCCGAACAG
>JBBSSN010000200.1:0-4601 GCA_038242035.1 Actinomycetales bacterium | reverse complement strand
GCGGAACGGCATTACCTTCGCCCTGCGTAACAGCCATGACGCTGCGCGGCCAAGTGCGGCTGGTGCTGATGACCTTCGTCAGCAACTTCGAACTTGCCACCGGCATGACAGCCGCGTAATCGGCAACCTGGGATCGGATTTTATAGTTCGCCGTCCGGAGTTCCAACGCGGATCCGGAGACCCTGCCCGGCAGCTGATTGGCGTCTTTTGCCGCATCCGCGGTGGCCACGGTAGTCGCAACCGCATCCAAAATGCGGTTGAACTGGCTTTCCAACACCACCGGAACCGATGCGGTTCCGGGCGCGGGAGAAGTTGCCGTCGACGTCCCCGTTGCAGTACCCGTAGCACCCCCCGATGTAGCACCCTCGGATGGCGGCGTGCTGGCCGCGTTGGCAGCCGGCGCCACCGCACCAGTCAGCAGCAGCAGTGCTGCTGCTGCTGCAGCCAGCGGAGCCCGGCGCGCGAAGAGCGTTCGCCCGCTCTCCTCCGTAGAGGATGCGCCAGTGGCGGACGCGCCAGTAGCGGACGCACCAGTAGCGGACGGGCCAGACGCAGACGGGCCGGTAGAGGACGCGCCGGTCGGCTCACCGGCCGCCTTCGTCCTGGAACCCGCCGGGTCCGATGACCTCGGCGTTTCGCCGTCGCCGGTGCCATTAGGCCCGCGCCGGGCCGGTCCTGAATTCGTGGCGCTGCGGCGCCCCTTTTTCGGCCGGAAGATCAGCAGCAGCACACCGGCAATCAGCAGCACAGCACCAATCACCATCAGCGGAACCGCCCAGGGAGTGCTCGTGTCGTTCGGTGCGGTCACAGAAATATCCGTCGGTGCCGGGGCGGTACCGTCGGAAGCCACCAACAGGGACCAGTTGCCGTCCACGGGCGGAGTCCACTCATAGCTGACGGTTCCGGTGCCGCTCTGCTGATGGATCCAGAGATCGGAACCGGCGGGGTTTGGAACTGTGCCCTCCCCATCCGTGCTCTTCGTTGACAGCACCTTGAAGTCCGCGTCCGCTCCCGTGACCGTGAGGTGGGCGGCCTTGCCAACCCAAGCGTCGACGTCGTCGGAACGGCCGGCAGCGAGCAGAATCGGTCCGCCGGACTTGACGGCAATGGTGACCGGACTGCCATGCATCGTCCGGACCGAGGGATCAATCACCGTGACCGGGGCGCTCTTCGCGCCCTGCGCAACGGACGCCGTGACGGTGGCCGGCGGTGCCCAGAGCGTCCGCTGCCCGATTCCGAGACCTAGGAGCACCAAACCCAAAACGGCCAGCACTACTGCTACCTTCGAACGCACAAATATACCTAACGTCAGTTGAAAAACGGGGATCCTTACTTCCCTTAAGCCTAACCGTTTTGCTATATCATGAAGATTTTGGACCGGCGTCGGCGCCCTTGCGGTCCGGTTGCCGACCTTTTAGACCTGCGCGTCCAACCAGAGGCCGCGCCGGAGCCACGGCCGGTAACCCCGTGTTCATGCGGATATCCCGCGGGTCACCAAATGGCCCGTAACCGCTGGTGGCGACCGGAATGAGGGCTTACTCACCTTCGCACGGCTGATAATGTTTGGCACAAAGCCCCCAGTCTCAGAAGCCGCCGCGGGTGAGAGAAAAGCCTCGAAGTGAAAGCAGCGAATCCCCCTTGACCTCAGCAGATGACCCCAGCCAGCATTCGCCGGACCCCGTTCCGGTGGAGGCCGCCTCAGTGCTTGCCTCCTCGCGTTCCGGCGTCATTGCGCGAACGCTCGGACAGCTGCGGAGGCCAATTCCCGGCGCCCAGCCCCGGCTTCGGTTCGAAATGCCGCCGGACGCCGAGACGGAGCTTACGCCTTGGGAAGGGACTGACCCGGCGGATGCGCCCGCCGCCGCCTCCAGCAAGGCAGGTACTACCGTATCCGCAGACAGAAAATCCCTCAGCGCCAGGCCCGCAGTGTCCCTCCAGCAACCTATCTACATCGGGTTCATGGGCACCGTGGGTGTGGGTCTGGCATTGTTTCTGTACTTCATACTCACGCACACCGAACAGCTGGTGCTGTGGATCGTGACGGCGCTGTTCATCGCCCTCGGTCTGGACCCTGTGGTCCGTTGGCTGGAGGCGCGCAAGGTGCCCCGCCCGCTGGGAATCCTGATTTCGCTCGTCGTCCTGGTCGGCATTGTGGCCGGTTTCTTCGCCACGTTGATCCCAACCATCATTGAACAGTCCACTCAGCTGATCACCAACGCCCCCAACTGGATCAACAATTTCCTGAACTCGGATTTCTTCAAGAACATCGATACCCAGTACCACGTGCGCGACACCATCAGCGAGCAAGTTGCCAAGTTCTTCCAGGATTCACAGGCCGTAGGCGGAATCTTCGGCGGTGTCGTCGGAGTGGGCAGCACCATTGCCAACGGCCTGTTCGGCGCCCTTATCGTCCTGGTGCTCAGCCTGTATTTCCTGGCCTCGCTGCCGGCCATGAAACGCTGGGGCTACCGACTCGCCCCGCGCTCCCGCCGCGACCGAGTCCAGCGGCTCAGTGAGGAAATCACCGGCTCGGTCGGAAACTACGTGATCGGCCAGGTCTGCGTCGCTGTCCTCAATGCCACTTTCGCTTTTATCCTGATGACAGTCCTCGGCGTTCCGTTCAGCGTTCTGCTGGCCTTCGTCGTCGCACTCCTGGCCTTTATTCCACTCGTGGGCGGCATGATCGCTGCCGTCGTCGTCATCCTGGTTGCGCTCACCGCGGGCTGGCAGACGGCGGTGTTCTACGCCATCTTCTACTTCGCCTATCTGCAGTTTGAGGCGTACTTCATCTCACCGCGGATCATGCAGAAGGCCGTTGCGGTACCGGGCGCCGTCGCCGTGATTTCCGTGATTGCCGGCGGCAGTCTGCTGGGCGTCCTCGGGGCGTTGATCGCGATCCCGACGGCTGCCGCCGTCCTGCTGCTGGTCAAGGAAGTGTACATAGCGCGCCAGGACAAGCATTAGCGGAAGGTCAGGACCAACGCCGGGAACGGCCGACGGCGGCACAGCAGCGGGCGCTGCCTGCCGCCGTCCGTCTCCGTCCAGGTGGGCCGACCGCGCTGCAGGTCTACTGTGCTGCAGGTCTACTGTGCTGCAGGTCTACTGTGATGCAGCGGCCAGCGGCCCGTCCCACTCCGACGGAAGTACCGCCCCCGGGCGGTCCAGCACGAGCGCGGAAATCTCGTTCAGCGCCCTGGCAGCAAACTTTTCGCCGACCCACAGGTGCTTGCCGCCGTCGATCCCCAGCACTTTGGCCTGCGGAACGGCCAAGAAGCGTTCCGCGGCTTCCACCGGCTGCAGATAATCGTCGAATTCGGGCACCAGTGCGGTCAGTGGCTTCCCGGACTCAGCCCATGAGTTCAGATCCTCCGCGGTAGCCCGGTGCAGCGGCGGGGAGAGCAGTACTGCGCCCTCAATAGCGTCCACTACCGGCGCGCGGGCTCCGTACTTCAGAACCAGCTCCGTGCCAAAGGACCAGCCGACAAGCCAACGGTTCGGCAGCCCGCGGCGGACCGCAAAGTCCACCGCCGCTGCCACATCGGCCCGTTCGGAGATCCCCTCGCCAAAGGTTCCCTCGCTCGTGCCGCGCGCAGACGAGGTACCGCGGGTGTTGAAACGCAGCACCGCGATGCCGGCCAAGGCAGGGAGCCGGTATGACGCCTTCCGGAAAACGTGCGAATCCATGAAACCACCATGGGTGGGCAGCGGATGAAGCGTAATCAGCGTCCCGCGGATCGGGCCCTCGGCCGGAAGCGCCAGCTCCCCCACCAGGGTCAGCCCGTCATCCGTGATCAGTTCAATGTTTTCCCGCCGGGCCGGGAGGACCGATGCCGCACGGATCTGCTGCGGCGTTCCCGGGTCGGAAAATTCGAACGATGCGGGGTCAAAAACTTCTACGCCAAGAGCCATTGGACAAGTTTAGCCCGACGCCCGGCATCACCGGCGGTATTTATAGCTGCGCGACTGCCAGCAGTTGGTATGCCAGTGGCGGCGGTCCGTCAGTGCGGCGGCCGCGCCAAAAAGGGAGTCCTCCTGCCAGACCACCAAGTGGGCGATCCCCGGCTGGACGGGGCGGTGGCAGCCGGGGCAGGTGTAGATTTTGGCGGCATTCCGGGCGGTAATCGGACGGACCATCCATTCGCCATCCGGCGCGGATTCGCGGCGCGGGAAGCCGGAACGGGCGCGTTCCAAGTCCAGCTCTTCGGCAGGGCCGTTTCCGGCAGGGCCGTTTCCAGTAGCGTTCTTTTGTCCCGGCCTGCCTCCGTTTGTCCGGCGCGGATGATTGGAACGGGGCATGATTCCATTCTGCCCTAGATGCCGCTGTCTGCTGGCGGCTTCGGATCAGTCATAGTCATGGCCCGATGAACAGCGCCGTATAGTCCCGAAAGCGGGGGCCCGAAAGCGGGGGCCCGAAAGCGGGGGCCCGAAAGCAATGTTCGGAAGGCGAGGCCGGATGCCCAGCAGCCGTCGTCAACCATCCTCGAATCTGCAGCCTTTACGCCAGTGCGTCCATCTTCTCACTCGACGTTTCGCCAGGACTGCTCTCTGGCTCCCCCTTGACTACTAACTACCAAGGGGACAAGGGCAGTTACGTACTCCGT
>JBBSSN010000199.1:0-4623 GCA_038242035.1 Actinomycetales bacterium | reverse complement strand
CTTCCGTTCGTGGCGGCGTTGGTGATCTGCAGGGGGTGGACCCGCTGTGCGGTGTCGTTTTCGACCAGGTGGGGCCACGCCATCTCGGCGCTGGTGCCGTAACCGGTGCTGAGGGAATCGCCGATAATGACGACCTGCGTGGCGTGCGGATTCGATGGTACAGCACCGGTGCGAGGGGGTGCACGGTGTGCGGACAGGCCGACGGCGGACAGGCCGGCAAGGATGCAGATTCCGGCAAGGGGTGCGGCCCATCTCCACTGCCTTGCCTTCCACCACGGAGTTTTCATAATCGTTCCTGACGTCGTGATCGGCGTTTAACATTGATTCTTATTTTGGGACATGGATCTGAGCCGATGCCGTGGTTCTTCTTAGGGGACGGATGATTTTTCCGGCCAGGGTGAAGCCCTGTCCAAGGGAGACTTTGGGGAGATATGCTCTGCCGATGGCGTTGGCGATGCTCGGCAGGGCGGCGGCGTCGGGGTAAACCATGAAGAGGGGTTCGTAGCGGGGCTGGAATTTTGATTTGAAGGCAAGCAGGGACCTGAATCCGTAGACCGGTTCCAGGATGGCTCCGAGACGGGCCAGCAGCCTGTCCAGTCCCACGGTGCCAGCACTCTCGGATGCGTGCGCTGTGGCTGTGCCGGTGCCGGGGGTGTCGATGCGGGCCAGGGGTGCGCCGGAGAGGCTGATGAATTCATAGCCGTCGTCTTTGAGGGACAGGGCGGCTGAGGCGATGAGGAATTCGATGCCGGCGCGGAAGCCGGTGCTGCGGCGGCGCATGAAGTCCAGGGTCCAACCGATGATGTTCCCGTCACGATAGACGGGGAGCCAGGACGCGATGGCGTGGACGGTGTGCTGCTCGTCGATGGCCAGCAGGCAGCGTACTTCCGGGTCGTTGATTTCATCGAGGCCGCCGAGGGTGAAGCCCATTTCCGGCATTCCTTTATCGGCGACCCATTCTTCGGAGATGGCGTGGATCTGATCGACGATGGACAGCGGCGCGGTGGGGTAGGACACCCATTGGGCGCGGATTCCTTCTTTGGCTGCCTTGTTCAGGGCGGTGCGGATGTCCTGGAATTTCCTGCCGCTGAAGGAGATGGTTTCCAGGTCCAGGATGGTTTCCTGGGCGACCTGCACCGATCCCCAGCCGTTGTTCGCGGTGATGGCGCGTACGTCGTCGGGGACGGAGTAAAGGCACGCGGTCCAGCCGTTCTCTCCGGTGTAGCGGGTGAACTCTTCAATCGTGGCGCGCAGTTCCCCTGCGGGTCCGACGGGGGGACCGAGCGTGAGGGCTATGCCGGAGAGCACCCGGTAGGCGATGAAGCTGGTGCCCGTGGTGGAAAACCAGTAGCTGTTCCCGTTCCATAATGTCATCCAGGACAAGGAGGAGCCATGCGTGCTTTTGAGGATCGTCCTGGCCCGGTCCTCATCGGTGCCGTGGACGTTATGGGCCGGGCGCAGGAAGGACCTGAAGACCAGAACGGCGGTGATGGTCCAGAACGTGATGCCGATGCCTTCATACAGGACAACGGCGGCACCACTTTGGGGGAAGAACGCCGGCGACAGATCCAGAAGATAGCCCAGCGGCACAAACCGGTCCGGGATATCCGCCAGAAGGTCTCCGATTCCCGGCACCGGGGTGAAGCCTCCCTCCAGCAGCAAACCCGCCAGCAGGTAGATTCCAGCCAAGGCTGTGGCCGTGGCAAGGATGGTCAGGGCCAGGCGGGGGTAGGTTTTGGGCGGGGCGCAGACGGGAAAGAGTCTGCGGGCCGCCAGCAGGAGAATGACCAGGAGGATCGGCAGCAGCAACGGCAGGATCACGGCCAGCGGGTGGTGGAACGCGGTGATATCAATGGCACCAGGTCCCTCGTTGGGGGCCTTGTTCGGCCCGGCGGGCATCAGGGCCGCCGCGATGTAGCTGCCGGCCAGGACCGCGACCGCGCCTTCGAGCACCGCTGCGCCATACCAGGCAAACCGTCGGCCCCGGCGCAAACCATCGGCGAAGAGCAGGAGCAGGACCGAAGGCAGGATGGACATGAAGATCCCGCCGGCACCGGCACGCAGCTGCAACTGCGCCATGGCACAATCCTTGAGCTGGGTCGGGTCTGCGCACAGGCTGTGCAGGGTCTGCGGGTCAACGGGTTGGATGTTGGTGAACAGGAACCGCAGCACGGCCAACGGCCCGACGGCGTGGGGCAGCAAACCGGCCAGGACCGGGCCGACCGCGGACGCGGCCACAACCAGGGCGATAAGGACCCGGGCCTCCCGACGGGATGTGATCGGGATACCGAACCGGGGACGGCGCCCCTGCAGCAGGGGCCCGAGCAGCGCGCCGGCAGTCGCTGCACCGAGCCGTATCAGATCCGGGAAGGAGCCGCTGTAGAGGGTGAGCAGGATCAGCAGCGCAAAAATACCCAACCGCAGACGACGGCGCCACAACGTCCCCAAGGCCGCGGTCGCGGCCAAAGCAGCGCCGCAGACCATCGCGGAGGGACCCAGATATGAATGCGACAATAACTGCGTTGACCAGCTGCTCATCAGGTTCCTGGCACCGTACACAACACCGACGGCAGCGAGGATGCCTACGATCTGGGAAGTGAGAGCGGCGGCGGCAAACCGCGCACTGCCCAGCCGGCGTTCGGCGGGAATGCCGACCGCGACCAGCAACACGGTTCCCAGGAGGTACCCGGTGAGATCCCGGGCCCATAATGCTCCCGTGACCACCACCTGCCAGTGCACCGGCAGGGAAGAGACGGTGACGACCGTATAAGGGCGCAGCGCCCCGTGCGGGCCGGTAAGAACAGTAGACGTAAGGATCCCCAGCACCCAAAAAAGGATGAGGAAGGTCACGGTGACCGGGGCGTGCGTCCATGGCCGGAACCAGCCCCGGCGGGGGCGGAAAGCCCGGAACATGCCCGTCCCCCGGGTTCGTTGTGCTGTGGTCACTGCTGATCCTCGGCTTGCACTGCTTTTTCCCACTGTCGGCTACAGTGCGCGTATGCCTCCCAGCGTAAGCGGCAGGAAACCTTTCCGCGTTGCATCCGTTGACCGTGCCTTCCGTTTACGGCGCTGGTGTTAACTGCGCCGGTGTTTACGGCGCCGGTGTTGACTGCGCCGGTGTTTTACTGCGCCGGTGTCGAACGATCCGTTGTTCAGGGGGCCGGAGGTTGGATCCGGTCACTGTCCACGCTCGCACGCTCCGCTCCGGACCGTGCTGTCGTGAACCGGGGAGCGAGGAGGTTGTTCCAGATCGGCAGCCAGGCCAGGATCGCTGCGCTGGCGATGAACACCGAACCGATCACATCGCTGAGGTAGTGGGCTCCCAGGTACAGGCGGGAGAACGCGACGAGGGCCACGAACACGGCACCGGCACCCAGAAGCAATCCCTGGCGGCCCGACGTGCCGCCGATGACGAGGACGACAGCCCAGACCAGGGCCACGGCGAAGGCCGTGTGCCCGGAGGGAAAACTATCCGTACCGTGCTCGGCGATCAGGGCATGCACCGCACCGTCCGGTGGCCGGATCCTCTCGACGAGCCGTTTGCCGACCTCGGAGGAGAGCCAACCGACGCTGACCACAGATCCAAACGCGAGGGCGAGCATTAGGTTGCGCCGGATCACCAGGAGGAACAGGCAGACCAGGCTGAGGATAATGACCGCGCCGGCTGGCCCGAGGCCGATATTGATGGCCAGTGACACACCGGTCAGGACGGGGTTGCGGTCCTGGCTTAAGGCTACGTCCACGCCCAGTTCCGGTGTCATGGTTCCGGCGCTTTTGACGATCAGCCCGACGGCGACGGCGGCAGCAAAGACGGCAGCGGCCAGGGCGATCCACCACCAGGAATGCAAAAGCGGCAGCGGGGGGCGTTGACGGAGCCCGGGTTGGTGGCGGAGTGGTGCGGTGATCATTGTCATCCTGACCTAGGGCGTGAGCGTCGTGCCGTGTCAGCATGACCGAACATGGCTGAGAAGAAGCTGAGGACCACTTTCTCAGTTTCCCTTCAGCATTGTTACGTCATACTGCTGGTACCTGGAAAGGACACCTGTGCGGATTCTAATGGTTGAAGACGAGAAACTGCTGGCCGAAACGGTCCGGCGCGGCCTGGCGAACGAGGGCTTCATTGTGGATGTGACCCACGACGGGGTGAGCGGTCTGTGGGCGGCGACGGAGAATCCTTATGATGTGATCATTTTGGATCTGATGCTGCCGCTGAAAAACGGGTACGACGTGCTCAAGGAGCTGCGCGAACGCAAGATCTGGACGCCGGTGATGATGCTCACGGCTAAGGACGGTGAATACGACCAGACCGACGCGTTCGACCTGGGCGCCGATGACTACCTGACCAAACCCTTCAGTTTCCTGGTGCTCACCGCGAGGCTGCGGGCCCTGATCCGACGCGGCGCTCCGGAACGGCCCGTGGTGATGACACTGGGAACATTAACGATGGACCCGCTGAACCGCAGCGTCCACCGTGGTGATACCGCGATTTCCCTCACGGCACGCGAATACGGGTTGCTGCAGTATTTGCTGCGCCGGCACGACCAGGTGGTGTCCAAAGCGGAAATCCTCGACAACGTCTGGGATCCGTCCTTCGAAGGCGGCGATAACGTGGTGGAAGTCTAT
>JBBSSN010000198.1:0-4649 GCA_038242035.1 Actinomycetales bacterium | reverse complement strand
GGCGATGGTGATAGACCCCGCCGGCATCGCGTCTACACTGCCGTTGACCAGGCGGGTGGAGACATCCGTCTGGTTCTGCAGGCTGACGATCTTGATAGCCGGCTTGCCCGCTGCGAGACACTTATTATTGCGGTCCACCAGATCTTTGGTCTCCTGGAAGGACCCCGTCTGTACGGCGACGCTGCGCCCGCAGATATCGTCCAGGCTGAACTTCTTCGGGTTACCCTTCTGCACGGCCCACTGGGTGCCGGCATCGAGGTAACTGACAAAGTTCGCAGCTTGCTTGCGCTGATTCGTAATAAAGAAGGATGACGCGCTCAGGTCATACTTGGGCCCCAGAGAGGGCAGGATGCTGGTGAACGCCGCACTCTGGACCTGGACCTTGAGCCCCAGCAGCGCGCCTATGGCCTTGACCAGATCGACGTCGTAGCCAATGGGAGTCTGGCCGTCGGAGCCGCCCAAATATTCCGCCGGGGCATACGTTGTGTCGGCGCCCATCACCATGGTGCCCTTGTCCCGCAGCGCCTGCGGGACCGCAGCGGCCAAGGTGGCGTCCTTTTGAATGGTGGAGACATCGAACGACGACGATGAAGGGGACACTGCTGCGTTCTGTTGGGAGGCGGTAGTGCACCCCGTCAGCGTCAGGGCGCCAACGACGAGGAGGCCTGTCGAGAGCGAAATAATCGACTTTGCGGCCATGAGATCCTCCAGGATCGGGAAATGTAAAGAACGGCAGAACTGAAATCAGAATGTGTGACGCGCGCGACAGTTGTCAAATTGATGTAGCCAACGTTGGAAGTGGATTACGTTCATACACTCCGATGGCATGATAGTTCCATGTCGAGGCCGTTCACGTTAGTCCAGTTGCGCTATTTTGCCGTGACCGCACGGCTGTGCAGCATGACGGAGGCTGCCGCTGAGCTGCTCGTAACGCAGTCCACCGTGTCCACCGCCGTGGCCGAGCTGGAAAAGGCGGTGGGTGCCCAGCTGTTCGTCCGCCACCGGGCTTCCGGGCTAAAGCTGACCAGAGCGGGTTCCCGCTTCGCGTTGGAACTTGATTCGTTTCTGGACCATGCCGAACGTCTTTCTCAGACCGCGCGGGGGCTTTCCTCCACGCTGTCGGGAACGTTGTCGGTGGGTGTCTTTGCCCCGTTGTCGCCGTTCCGGTTGCCGGCCATCCTGCAGCTGTTCCGGACCCGGTTCCCGGCGGTGGAGGTCACCTTCCTGGAAGCGGACTTGGACGCTTTACACACGGCCCTGCTGGACGGCCAGATCGACGTCGCTCTGATGTACCGGCTCGGTCTGGACGGCCGGTTCGAGACCACCGTCCTGGAACGGATACCACCGCACGTACTGGTGGCATCGAGCCACCCTGCGGCGCGGACGCCGAACGTCGCGGTGGCGCTCCAGGACTTCGCGGACGAGTCCATGATCGCGCTGGACCTGCCGCGAAGCCGTGAATATTACGAAGGGTTGCATGAGGCGGCAGGAATCTCTCCCACCGTGGCCTACCGTTTCTCCGGCTATGAAACGGTGCGCTCCTTCGTAGCGCAGGGACACGGCTATGCCGTGCTCAGCCAGCGCGTGGCAAACGACGTGCCATATTCGGGCGGACGGGTTGTCTCGTTGGCCTTGAAGGGCGATCTCCCGCCGATCGAAGTGGCGCTGGTACGCTCCGCCGCCATCACCCCGACGCCCAGGGCCCTCGCCTTTGAAGCCGTGTGCACTGATTATTACGCCAACGCTGCCAACTGATATCAGGCAGCGGCTACCCCAGGCTGCCCCAGGCTGCGCAGGGGCGTCCGGTGAGGGCGAGATCCAGGGGTAACGGATCTGGTGCACACCCTGAGTTCACAGGAACGAGCAGTTGGTTGAGTGCGTATCCAACTTGTGATCAACATAAAATGTCCAATACCACTCAGAACAGGCCCGGTAGACCTCAGATCAGGTAGAGAAGTTAAAGGAGCAGCCATGAATATAGGAATCCTAGGTACGGGTAGCGTCGCGCAGGCCCTCGCGGGAGGGTGTGTCGAGGCCGGACACTCGGTTACCCTCGGCTCGCGGTATCCAGAGTCCAGGACGGATCTGTCGTTCCCGGTCGCCAGCCTCGATGAGACCGCTCAAAACGCCGACGTGATCGTGAACGCGACTCCGGGTGACTCTTCGGAGGAACTGTTGGCTCAGGTGGACGCGGGCGCGTTCAGCGGCAAGCTGCTTATTGACGTCGCCAACGCTGCCACCTCCTCATTCGATCTGATCTACCCTGACTCCAGCCTGGGCGAAAAGCTGCAGGAGATGTTGCCGAAGGCAAAGGTCGTCAAGACGCTGAACACTTGCGCCGGCAAGGTCTTCGTCAACCCATCGGCGATCGGGCCCAGCAGTGTCTTCGTCTCAGGCAATGACGCGGGCGCCAAAAGCGAGGCAGTGGGTCTCTTGAGGGATCTAGGGTGGCCCGAGGATTCTATTGTGGATCTGGGCGGGATCTCAACTGCGAAGGGGCCGGAGCATTACTTCATCATGTGGGCCTTTCTCACGCAAGCCTTGGGGACCACGGGCCTGAACATACGCGTGGTTCGCTGAGGAGAAGAGGAGAAAGCCGTGCTGCCGTTGATCCCGACGGAGGGCTGGACGGACAGTTCCAAACCGGCGTCGTCCTCAGAGAACGTACCGTTCCTCCTCGTGGTCGCCGGGGAGGGCCCTCACCAGTCCGGCCGCCAGGGTGTTCCCGTCGGCGGGGTCGATGACCAGGAAGGCCCCGGTACGGCGGTGCGTGGCGTAGTCCTCCACGGGCAGCGCCGAAGCCAGCCGGATCTGCACGCTGCCGATGTCGTTCAATTCCAGGCCGGAGGCCGGCTGCTCCTGGAAGTCCGCCAGATCCAGCCTCCCGGTGACGGCCCGGATCAGTGCCTGGACAGTCCGGCTGCCGTGCTTGACGAGGACTCTGGCGCCTTCGCGCAGCGGCTTGGGCGAGAGCCAGCAGAGCTCTGCGTACAGGTCCTGCACCGGAGCGCTGATCGTTCCGGCGGCGGCGATCAGGTCCCCGCGGGCAATGTCGATCTCGTCGGCCAGTCGCAGCGAGACGGACTGCGGAGCCACCGCGCGCTGCAGCTCGGAACCGGCGAAATCAATGCCGACGACGGTCGTCTGCTGCCCGGAGGGCAGCACCGTCACGCGCTCCCCCACGGCGACGGACCCGGAGGCCAGCTGACCGGCATACGCACGGTAATCGCGAAACGCGCTCCGGCCGCCGTCGCCCGTTTCCGCGGGCTCTGCCGCCAGCTCCGGCGTCAACGCGCCCTGCGGCCGGATCACCGTCTGCACGGGGAAGCGGAAGGGCTCCTGCCCGCGCTCCAGCTCATCGGTGGAGGGCAGTGCCTGCAGGATCTGAAGCAGACTGGGCCCGGTGTACCAGGGCGTGCGCGCGGAGCGATCCACCACGTTGTCGCCCGCCAGCGCGGAGACCGGCACCACCAGCACATCCGCCAGCCCCAGTTCGGCGCTGACTTTCCTCACGTCGTGGGCGATGGCGGTGAAGACGTCCGCGCTGTAGCCGACCAGATCAATCTTATTCACGGCCACCACTACGTGCGGCACGCGCAGCAGCCGCAGCACGCAAAGATGCCGCCGGGTCTGCTCCAGCACGCCCTTGCGCGCGTCAATGAGGACGACGACGGCGTCGGCCGTGGACGCGCCGGTCACCGTGTTCTTGGTGTACTGCACGTGACCGGGGCAGTCCGCCAGAATGAAGCTGCGCCGATCGGTGGCGAAGTAGCGGTAGGCGACGTCGATGGTAATGCCCTGTTCGCGTTCGGCGCGGAGCCCATCGGTGAGCAGCGCCAGGTCGATCTGCCCGCCGCCGGGCGCGCCGCCGCCGAAACCGCGCTCCGCTGACGTCCGGGTGACCGACTCCAACTGGTCGGCCAGGATGGCTTTGCTGTCATGCAGCAGCCGGCCCACAAGCGTTGATTTGCCGTCATCCACGGATCCGGCGGTGGCGAAGCGGAAGAGCGTCCCCACCCGCTCCCTAACCTCGCGTCGCTCGGCCACGGAGCCCTGCGGGCACGGGTCCAGATCGAATGCGGGTGTTTGTGTACTGGTGCTCATTAGAAATAGCCGTCCTTCTTGCGGTCTTCCATGGCGGCCTCGGAAATCCGGTCATCGGCCCGGGTGGCCCCGCGTTCAGTGATGGTGGAGGCCGCCACTTCGCGGACCACCTCTGCCACGGTGGCAGCGGTGGATTCGACGGCGCCGGTGCAGGACATGTCGCCCACCGTGCGGTAGCGGACCGTTTTCACGACGACCGTCTCGCCCGGCGTCGGCGCGGAAACCTCCCCGACGGCCCGCCACATGCCGTCGCGGGCATATACCTCGCGTTGGTGCGCGTAGTACAGACCGGGCAGCTCAATGCCTTCGCGTTCGATGTACCGCCAGATGTCCAGTTCGGTCCAGTTGCTGATCGGGAACGCCCGCACATGCTGCCCCACGGTGTGCCTGCCGTTGTACAGATTCCAAAGCTCCGGACGCTGGTTGCGCGGATCCCACTGGCCGAATTCGTCCCGTAGGCTCAAAATCCGCTCCTTGGCCCGTGCCTTGTCCTCGTCCCGGCGGCCGCCGCCGAAGACGGCGTCGAACCTGTTGGCCCTGATGGC
>JBBSSN010000197.1:0-4700 GCA_038242035.1 Actinomycetales bacterium | reverse complement strand
TCAAGGTCATCAACAACAGTGCCGCTCAGTTCCCTCGCGAGGTACGCCATGGGGTGCGCGTTGACCAGACGCGGGAACAACGAATCCACCGTCAACGCCGCAACCGCAGCCTCCGACACAGCCGCATCCCGGATGGCCGCGTCAGGGACAGCGGCGGAATCAGAGGCAACGTCAGGGCCCGGCATGCGGGTTTCCTCACTGCTGCGGATCTGCTGCTCTTCCATGAACTAAGTCAATCAGCAGGGTCAGACATTATTGCAGAACCTCCGGAACCTCGGGGACGCCGTGAACGTCGTGAAGGCAACGACTCATCATCAACGGGGTATTCTCACGTTGATGCCAAGTAGCGACCGGCGTTGACCATTTTCGGCCGCAACCGTAGCGTGGGGAGTAGCCGAGCCGGTCTCAGGAATGCGAGCCCGGCACGGTGAGGTTCCGCCGGGGGTGGTTCAGCATGCAGGGAGTGACCGGTTGGCTTGGCGCCGGCGGATATGAGTTTTCCCGCCAGGTCCTGCAGCGCGGAATCGCCGCGATTTTTGTTGTTGCGTTTCTCTCCGCCGTGGCCCAGTTCCCGGCTCTGCTCGGTGAGCACGGGCTGCTGCCGGCCCCGACATTTCTGGCCCGCGCACCCCGGCGCAGCTATCCTTCGCTTTTCCACTGGCGCTATTCGGATAACCTGCTCCTGGGCGTGGCCTGGACGGGTGCCGTCCTCGCCTTTGCGCTGGTACTTGGACTGCCGCAGGCCGGACCGCCGTGGATCCCGCTGGTGGTTTTCCTTTTCATCTGGGCGCTGTATCTGTCGATCGTCAGCATTGGCCAGACGTTCTACGGCTTCGGCTGGGAGAGTCTGTTGCTGGAAGCGGGGTTCATCGCGGCCTTCCTCGGTTCGGACTCCATTGCTCCTCCGGTGACTATCCTCTGGCTGCTGAGGTGGCTGGTCTTTCGGTTGGAGTTTGGTGCCGGCATGATCAAGATCCGCGGGGACACTGCATGGCGGGATCTGACGGCCCTCTACTACCACCACGAGACGCAGCCGATGCCCAACCCGCTGAGCAGATACTTCCATCACCTCCCCAAGCCGCTGCACCGGTTTGAAGTCATGGGCAATCACTTCGCCCAGCTGATCGTGCCGTTCTTCCTCTTCGCCCCGCAGCCACTGGCCAACATTGCCGCGGCGATCGTTGTTCTCACCCAGGCGTGGCTGGTGCTCTCCGGGAATTTCGCCTGGCTCAATGTGCTCGCCATGATCCTGGCGTTTTCCGCGATCAGCAACGATGCGGTGCACCGGGTGATTCCGGCGGTTCCGGCGGGGACCGCCGAGTCCGCGCAGTTGCCCGGCTGGTTCGCCGTCGTCGTACTGGCAGCGACAGTGTGGCTGATCGTGCTGAGCTATAAGCCGCTGCGCAACCTTTTTTCGCGCCACCAGCTAATGAACGCCAGCTTTAACCGCTGGCATCTGGTGAACGCTTATGGCGCGTTCGGCAGCATTACCCGGGAACGGTATGAGGTGATTGTGGAGGGAACGGACGACGACGATCCTGACGAGGCGCGCTGGCGGGAGTATGAGTTCCGGGGCAAACCGGGGGATCCGGGACGCAGGCCGCGCCAATACGCGCCGTATCACCTGCGGCTGGGCTGGATGTTGTGGTTCATGGCGTTGGGGTCGCCAAGTGATTACTGGTTTGTTCCCTTGCTCGGCAAATTGTTGACGGCGGACCGCCGGACGCTGAAGCTGCTGCGTAGCGACCCGTTTGACGGCGCAGCTCCGCGGTGGATCCGTGCGCGGTTGTTCTCCTACCGCTTCTCCACGCGGGCGGAGCGTAAGGCTACCGGGATGGAATGGGTCAGGGAGCCGGCCGCCATGCTGGTGGCCCCGGTGTCCCTGCGCCGAAGCTAATCCGTTCTTGGCACCACGTTCCAACGGGCAAGGCCGTACTACCCGGATACTTGCCGTGCGTTGGGAAATTACTTGTTGAGCTCGTCTCCCGGAGCGCGGATACTGCTTGGGAATGGGCCGGAAAACCGGTCCTATACCAAGTAACGTGCGCTGCTGCCAGGGAACCTAGGCTATTGGGGAACTCATGACACCGTGGCGCAGAAGGTTGGCGTCATGGCAACTAAGGGAATGCATCCAGCGCGAATCCCGAGCGGACCCCCATACCGGGCGCCGCGGACGGCCCGCCACGGGTGGATAGCCCTCACAGCCATCCTCGCGCTTATCCTGGCCGTTCTGGTCCCGGCTACGCCAGCTGGGGCGGTGCAACGGGGAAACCAGTCGACGGTGGTCAGTTCCGATGCCGCCCGGTGGACGCCGCATGTGCTCGACGGCTATGTTTCAGGGTTCGCCGAAACGGGAGGACTGGTGATCGCCGTCGGCAACTTCAGCACTGTCCGGACCGCGGCCGACGAAACGCCGATTGGCCGCACCAATATCTTCGCCTTCAAAAACAACACCGGCGAAATCACGCCGCTGAATGTTGCGGTGAATGGGGAGATCATGGACGTTCTCGCGGTCGGCGATGGCCAGAATGTCTGGATTGCCGGGTCCTTCAGCCTGGTCAACGGTACGAGGGCACGCAGCATCGCGAAAATCAACGTGTTCACCGGTGCACTTGACGTGACATTCGCCGCTCCGGCTTTTGACGGGCGCATCAACCAGCTGCTCCTGCGCGGCGACCGCCTCTACGTGACTGGACGCTTCCTGACCGTCGGTACGACCGCAACCACATATTTTTCGGCACTCAACCCTTCGACGGGCGCAGTGTTTGCCGATGTGCGCATGGACATCAATACGCCCCGAACGACTCAAACCGACGCTTCGATCCAGCGTGCCGATATCACCCCGGACGGTCGGCGCCTGGTCGCCATCGGCAATTTCACCGTCGTGAACGGGCAGGCGCGCGCGATGATTTTTACCGCTGATCTGACCACGTCGCCACCGACATTGACCAATTGGTCCACGGACCGGTTCACTGCAGACTGCAGCGATCAGTTCGACAGTCAGATGCGCGATGTCGATATTTCCCCGGACGGTAGTTATTTCGTCGTGGGCACCACCGGTGGCGCCCACCCGGGAAAACTCTGCGACACTGCCTCACGCTGGGAACTCGGAACGGAGGCTTCCCAGTCGCAGCCGACGTGGGTCAACTACACGGGCGGTGACACCATCACGCGGGTCGCTGTGACCCAGACGGCCATCTATCTCGGCGGCCACTTCCGCTGGTTAAATAATCCAGCCGGCAGCAATTCCATGGGGCCGGGCGCCGTTGTCCGGACCGGGTTGGCCGCGCTTGACCCGCGCGACGGCATGCCCACCACATGGAATCCGACACGTGCGCGCGGCTACGGAGTCTACAGCTTCGTGGCCACCGACGCCGGCCTCTGGATCGGCAGCGACACCGACCGCATCTCAAACTCCCAGTATCACGGACGCCTTGCCTTCATGCCGGTCAAAGGCGGCTTCGCGATGCCGGCCGATGACGCCGGACACCTGCCGACCAGCGTGTTTTCCGCCGGTGCCGCCAAAGACGACCGCGGCGCGGCTCTGCCCGCCACGTCCCTGATCCGTCGCGAGTTCAACGGTACGGCGGTCACTTCATCCTCGATAGTGCCCTCCGCCCAAGACTGGACGGTGGTCCGCGGCCTGTTCATGGTGGACGGAGTCCTATATTCCGCCCGTTCGGACGGCACTCTTCAGGCGCAGACCTTCGACGGAGCGGCGCTCGGGACTCCTTCGGTGATCAACCTCAACGGCCTGATCGATTTCCCCGCCGAGCTAGGCACAATGACGGGACTGTTCTACGACCGCGCCACGGCGCGGATCTACTACACGCTGGCCGGCAACAGCAACCTTTACTACCGGTATTTTGAAACTCAAAGCGGCATTCCGGGTGCAACCCGCTTCACCGCCTCCGCCAGTATTCCCGGACTGGCTTTTGCCGACGCCCGCTCGATGGTTCTTGACGGCACCAAGCTCTACGTCGCCGATCCCACCGGCGCACTTACCCGGTGGGACTGGAACGCGACGCCTGGCACACCGGTGGGTGGAAGCGGAAGCGTGGTTTCGGGTCCTGCACTGGACGGCATGAATTGGGCTGCCCGGGACACCTTTGTCTTTGCCGGCACCGCAATGGTGGCGCCGCCACCCGCGGCAGCCAACCAACCGCCGTCGGCCGCGTTCACCACGGCGGCGGCCGATCTCGAGCTGAAAGTGGATGGGAACGGCTCCAGCGACCCGGACGGTCTGGTCAAGTCCTATGCCTGGTCCTTCGGCGACGGCAGCACAGCAGCCGGGCCCGCCGCCTCGCATATCTACCAGGCGGCCGGCCAGTACACCGTCTCCCTGACGGTCACAGACTTCCATAACGCATCCGGGACGACGTCGAAGACGGTCACGGTGACTGCCCCGCCGGCTGCCGCCCTGGCTTTCCGTGCCGCGGCACAGACCAATGCGAACAGCACGGTCCCTGCGGTGACGGTGCCATCGTCGGTGCAGGCCGGAGACGGAACGCTGCTATTCGTGACCGTGAACGACGCGGCGCCCACGGTCGGGCCGCCGTCGGGCCTGGGTTGGCGGCTGGTCGCGTCGAAGTCCGGCAGCACCATGCAGACGCAGTTGTGGGCCAGGACGGCGCAGGCAGGTGACGCCGGATCGGTGGTGCAGGTGCCGATCAGCTCGTTGGCCAAATCCGCGGTGCAGT
>JBBSSN010000196.1:0-4701 GCA_038242035.1 Actinomycetales bacterium | reverse complement strand
TCTGGTACCCGCACGATCCCGCGCCAACCGGCGTCGAACTCCGCCGGTTTGACCTGGTAGTCGGCGTTGTTGCGTTCCGCGTAGGGCTTGACGGGGATGGTGCGGATTTTGATCTGGACCGCGGTGACGGTGTCACCCCAGCGGGCCAGGGCCACCGAGCTGACCATGGAAGTCATGGCCGTCTCATCCTTGATGAACTGGTTAATGGCAGCAGCGTCCTTGGCGGATCCGCCGTCCTGCAGATCTTTCTTGAGCTGATCCAGCCAATCGGCACCGACGAAGGACTTCTTGGGAACGCTCTGCAGACTGGGCGGTAACAGTTCCGCCGAGACCTGGTAGTGCGAGGTGAGCGCGAAGTTGGTCAGATAAAGCCGGGAAGGCACAGGGTGGTGCAGAATGGACCGCTGCACATCGGCCCGGGAGATGTTGAACCAGTCCGTGTCGCTGCCATTGACCTTGGCACGGATCAGCAGTTCTGTATCAGCCTGGATTGGATCGGGTGCGAAAACCGACCAGTACTGTTTGAACAGTGGAGTCATGTAGGCGTTAATGGTTCCTTTGCCGGCGATGTTGGCCAGCTGGGTGGAACCGCTCAGATAGCTGACGGTCGCCAGACCCTGCCATAGGAGCAGGAGCGTTAGCGCAGCCCCCACCAGACGTACAACTACGGGTCTTTTTTTCATGATCCTGACCGGCCACACCCTCGGCCCACCCTGTGGCGGACGGGCGGCACCGCTCCCTCGCTTCCGTTGCGCTCAGGTCTCAGTATCGCACGCAGGAAAATCGTCGCAGCGGCGGGCACGCCGGGGAATCAGGAATGTGTCGGGACAGGAGCGCAGAGCCTTCCGTCCCGCATGGTGGCGACCGCGTCGGTCAGCGGAACAAATTCGGTGTCGTGCGTGACCATGACCGTGGCGACCCGGAACTCGTCCGTCACTCGGCGCAGCAGCCGGACAATGGCGTCGCTGCGCTCATGGTCCAGGGCCGCCGTCGGCTCATCCACCAGCAGCACGGTCGGGTCGCCCATCAGGGCGCGGGCAATGTTGACGCGCTGGCGTTGTCCACCGGAAAGCTGGTGCGGACGCTTATTGGCCGAGGACGCGAGGCCGACGACGTCAAGGAGTTCGGCGGCCTTCGAACGTGCCGTTTTGAGCGGTTTCCCCCGCAGATGGTCGCTGATGACGAGCTGTTCGATGGCCGTCAGTGACGCGAGAAGGTTTGGCTGCTGAAAGATAATGCCCACCTTGTCCCGGCGCAGGGTAGTGAGTTCCCTGTCCTTGAGCCCGGTGGCGTCCAGCCCGTCGATGATCACAGTGCCGCTGGTGGGGCGGACCAGCGTTGCGGCCACGGCGAGAAGGCTGGATTTGCCCGAACCGGACGGCCCGACGAGAGCAACCATCTGGCCGGAACCGACCCGCAGGCTGACGTCGCCCAGGGCCTTGATGGTCCCCTCGCCGTCCGGATATTCGAGCGTGACGTGGTCAAGGCTCAGCGGTGTGCCGCCGCGCATCGGTGTACGTGGCTGTGTCTGGTCCGATGCCGGGGAAAGCGGGCTGCGTGTGGTGGATGTCATGAGGAAGACCTTTCTGAAACTGGGTTGTACGTATTGGGTGTGTTTTTCACTGAGGAGCCCCCTCGCGGTCGCCTCAGATTGCGGTTAGTTGCCGCCGAGAGCAATCAGCGCGTCCACCTTGGTTACTCGGCGGACGGCGAGTGCGGCACCGGCGAGTCCGAGGAGCACAACACCGGCGATCGGCAGCACGGTGGTGGCCGCCGTCACGAGGAAGGGTGCTGCGGTGGCTGCGAAGACGCCTCCGACGACGCCTACCGCACCGCCGATGCTGGCACCGGCGAGCAGGACGATGGCCGCCTGCGTCATGGCATCGCGCAGGACGTAGTTGCCGGAGCCGCCCATCGCCTTGAGCACGGCGATGTCGCGGGTTCGCTGGACGGTCCATACGGTCAGGAAAGCCACAATCACCAGCGCGGAAATGCCGTAGAGGAAGGCCTGCATGAGCATGAGCGAGCCGTTCTCACTCTTGAAGGCGCCCAGGGCCTGGAAGGACCCTGTCCGGGTGGTGCTGACGGTGTTGGCTGCCTTGTTGGCCGCCGCTTCATCCACGCTCGCGCCACTGCTGTAGGTAACCGCGGCGACGGTGCCCAGCTGCGAGCTGTCCGGCAAGTGGGCAAGCTTGGCCCAGGTGGGCTGAGCCGTCCAGACGACTGAAGTATGGGAGTACCACTGGTCATCGACGATGGAACTGATGGTCAGCTCGGTGCCGCCAACATTTGCTTTGTCCCCGACCGAAAGTGAGAGGTCCTTCGCTACGGTTTTCCCAATCACCACGGTATCGGCGGTGACCGGGGCGGGCGAGAGGCTGCCGGCAGCCTCGACACCAAAGACGGCGACATTGGTGGTGCCCTTGCTGTCACCCGCAGCCTGGAAGCGGGTCTGACTGATGCCCAACGGCTCGGCAGAGGCTACGCCGGGCTGGGTTTTCCACGATTCAACCTGCCGGGCCGTTACCTGGCTTTCGGTGTAGGAGGCCTTGGGCTCGTTGCCGCCCGGCGCGCCGAAGACGATGCTGCTGACTTCGGTTGCCCCGCCCAGCTTCTCAATGGCGGAGGTGGACTGATTACCCAGTCCGGCGGTGAGGCCGGAGAGCATGACCAGCAGCAAGGTGATGAGGGCGACGACGCCGCCCATCAGGGCAAAGCGGCCCTTGGCGAAGCGGATGTCACGGAGAGCGAGGAACACGATCAATTCTTCTTTCCATTTGTTCTCAATATGAGGTGTTGCAGAGGCGGAATATCCGCTGTTTCAACTCTCCCGCCGATCGCTGCGCACAACATCGGGGAGCCGGTTGATCCCGGCCGGCTGCTGGGTTGATCCGACCATCAACCATTCGGATGATCCGGCCGTCGCGGGCAGCGCCTAAGCTTGAGCCATGTCTGCTCTGGAACGCCCTGCCGCCGCGGATGGAAACGGCGGCGAGGTCCCTTCCAGCGTTCTGATCCTGAGGTTTCTCCGCGTCGCCCTGCACGTGGGGTTCGCGCTGTTGCTGATAATCGCTGTCGTCAGGGAACTCATGACGGACCGCGGCGGCGGAACACGTTTGTTCCTGCTTGCGGTCGCAGCCGTGCTGGCTGCGCTGTATCTGGCAGGAACCGTGTTGGAAAAACGGCACGCCGCCGTGCCGTCCAGATTTGATCCGCACCGCTATGCCGTTCCCTGGCTGGCTGCCGTCACCGCGCTTTGGGGTCTGCTGTTGGCTGGCAACGCGGAGTTTTCCTGGCTCGCCTTCCCGCTGTTTTTCCTGCACCTGCACGTGCTTCCGCGCTGGCTTGCCTTTGTGACAATCGCTTTGATGACGGCTGCCGTCATCGGAGCCCAGTGGGCGGCCAGCGGGCTGGCGGCCCCCGCCGTTGCCGCTGTGGTCGGGCCGGTTTTGGGTGCCATCTTCTCCGTGGTGACGGCGATGGCGTACCAGGGGCTGTACAGGGAGGGCGAACTACAGCGCCGGGCCGCCGATGAGCTGCGCCGCACGCGGGCTGAACTTGCCAGCAGCCAGCACGAGGCGGGGGTGCTGGCCGAGCGCGAACGGCTGGCGCGGGAAATCCACGACACTCTGGCGCAGGGTCTTTCGAGCATCGTGCTGCTCTCCCGCGCGGCGGACAGCTCGCTGCGTTCCGGGGATCCCCTGACGGCCAGGAACCGGCTGGCGACGGTGCAGCAGACGGCTTCGGAGTCCTTGGCGGAGGCACGCAACTTTGTCCGCGGACTGTCCTCCCCGCAGCTGCAGGAATCGTCGCTGGTGGACAGCCTGCGGCGGTTGTGCGGGAAAACCGAGACCGAGGCGGCAGCCCGGGGGGTTGGCCTGCGCTGCAGGTTTGAACTCGACGGAGTGCCCGTAGAGCTGCCGCAGCCCTACCAGGTCACGTTGCTGCGGGCCGCCCAGTCAAGTCTCGCTAACGTCTGGCTGCACGCAAAGGCCGGGAACGCCGTCGTCACCCTCGGTTTTCTGGGCAGCGAAGTGACCATGGACATTTTCGACGACGGCATCGGCTTCGATCCGCAGGCGGTGCCGGCCCTCGCGCGTCCGGACGGCAGCGGATATGGGCTGCGCTACCTGCGCGAACGCGTTAGCGCGCAAAGAGGCACGCTGATGTTGGAGTCGGCACCGGGGGAAGGCACGGTTGTGGCAGTCCGTCTACCCTTGGGGGCAAAGGAATGACGGACATCCATCTGCTGCTGGTCGATGACCACCCGGTGGTGCGCGCCGGCCTGCGGGCCATGCTTACCGAGTTCGAGGGCATCTGCGTCGCGGCCGAAGCGTCCGACGGCGGCGCCGCCTTGCGGGAGCTCGCGCGCCTGAGTGCGTTGGGTGAGCGGGTGGATGTGGTGCTGATGGACCTGCAAATGGGTGCGGGGATGGATGGGGTCACCGCGACGGCGAAGATCAAAGCCCTTCCGTCACCTCCGCCGGTGCTGATCCTGACCACCTATGATACCGATGCAGACATCCTGGCGGCCGTGGAAGCAGGCGCCAGCGGATACATGCTCAAAGACGCACCGCCCGAACAGATCCGGCAGGCCGTGCTTTCCGCCGCGGCCGGGCAAACCGCGTTGGCACCGGAGGTTGCCGCCCGGCTGATGGGCCGCATCCGGAACCCCGAGCCGGCGCTGTCGGCCAGGGAAGT
>JBBSSN010000195.1:0-4720 GCA_038242035.1 Actinomycetales bacterium | reverse complement strand
TGCCAAATGCGGCCAAGTGATCCCGTCTGATGATAGGGCAGAATCTCCGTCCAATGGTCGAAGACATCTTTGACCTTCTGCTGATTCCACGACTCCTCGTGCGCCATCAGCTTCACATGGAAGTCGTAGCCATTGATACGCATGTTCAGGTAATCGAAGGTTCCGCAGGCGGGCCACAAGTCCTTGTCGGCAAAGGCAATGGGCGTGACGCCATCTTTTTGCATCCGGGCACACAGGGACTTGAAATCGGCCCAGTTCTTCGGTGCCTCGTACCCACGTTCTGCAAAGAGGCTCTTGGAATGGAAGACCGCCCAGGGATAGGTCACCCATGGGACCAGGTACTTCTTGCCATCGGCAGCGGTGGAGGCATCCGCGATGGACTTTGAAAAGTTTCCGTTGATCTTTGTCCAGACATCATCAACGGGCAGGCTGAGGCCCGATTTGGCATACGACTTCATCCGAAATCCGGAAAACCAGGTGAAAACTGCGTCCGGGCTGCCTTGGAGGTAGTTGTTGATATTGTTCTGAAAATCGTTGTGGCTGATCGTGTTGATCTTGATGCTGTCGTTGCTTTGCTTAGCGAACGCTGCCACCACGCTGGCAAATGCTGCCTTCGGCGTGGGGTCGGAATAATTCGATCCCACCGTGCTCGACGTCGAATTGCTGCTGCCTGAGGAACTTGTTGTTCCAGTGCAGGCGGACAGCAACGGAACGGCAGCTATGCCGGCTGCCCCCAAGCCGAGGGTTTTCAAAAGTGTCCTGCGCCCCAGCTCTGTACCGCGGCCGAAGGATGAGCCATTCATTTGCATAGCCATGTTCCACTCCCTTGTGAGTAGCGAGCTGTGTCCTAGCTCGCATTCTTAGCATAAACACTCAGAACAGAACGTCAATAGCTAATTCTCAAACAATATTTATCAGGAGGCGACACGTTTCATCGCTATCGTTCGTCCCAAGTGTTCGCCGGGGCGCGCTCATCACCATCGGGAACCACACGCCTTAACCAGCTGAGGTGCGCGCGATGGGTCCGGACCGTCGAAACGACCCCATCGCGCGCACCTCACAGCGGTGCTCTACCGGTTCTTCGCTACTTTTTCAGTGACTCCGCAATCTGCTGCATCACGGAGTTGTCCGCCAGCGTGGACGCGTCACCGACGTCGCGGCCCTCCGCGACGTCCTTGAGCAACCGCCGCATGATCTTTCCGGACCGTGTCTTGGGCAGCTCGGGCACCACCAGAATCGTCTTGGGCTTGGCGATCGGGCCGATTTCCTTGCCCACGTGGTTGCGCAGTGTGGTGACAATATCGGGGTCATCCACCGCGCTCCCGCGCAGAATCACAAACGCCACGACGGTCTGCCCTGTGGTCTCGTCCGCGGCCCCCACCACGGCCGCCTCTGCCACGGAGGGGTGGCTGACCAGCGCGGACTCAATCTCCGTGGTGGAGAGGCGGTGTCCGGAGATGTTCATCACATCGTCGACCCGCCCCAGTAGCCAGACGTCGCCGTCGTCGTCGAACTTGGCACCGTCACCGGCAAAGTACATCGAGTCGAAGCGGGACCAGTAGGTGTCCTTGTAACGCTGCTCATCCCCCCAGATGCCGCGCAGCATGGCCGGCCACGGCTCACGGATCACCAGGTAGCCGCCGGAACCGTGGGGCACGGACTCGCCCATCTCATCCACCACGTCCACTGCAATACCAGGCAGCGGTGTCTGGGCCGAGCCCGGCTTCGTGGCGGTGACGCCCGGCAGCGGTGCAATCATCTGCGCGCCGGTCTCGGTCTGCCACCAGGTGTCCACGATCGGCGCCGGGTTCTCCTTCTTTTCGCCGTTCTTCCCCGCGTTCGCGCCGATTACTTCCCGGTACCACATCCAGGCCTCGGGGTTGATCGGCTCGCCCACGGAACCGAGCACCCGGATGGAGCTCAGATCGTACCGGCCAGGGATCTCGCTGCCCCACTTCATGCAGGTCCGGATGGCGGTGGGCGCGGTGTAGAGGATGGAAACCTTGTACTTTTCGATCAGTTCCCACCAGCGGCCCTGATGCGGGGAATCCGGCGTGCCCTCGTAGATCAGCTGCGTCGCGCCATTGATGAGCGGCGCGTAGGCGACGTACGTGTGCCCGGTCACCCAGCCGACGTCGGCCGTGCACCAGTACACATCGGTTTCCGGATGCAGGTCAAAAACGGCCTTGTGCGTGTACGCGGCCTGCGTCAGGTAGCCGCCGGTGGTGTGCAGGATGCCCTTGGGCCTGCCGGTGGTACCGGAGGTGTAGAGGATAAACAGCGGGTGCTCGGCATCATGGCCGACGGCGGTGTGCTCGGCGGCTGCACCGCCGACGGCGTCGTCCCACCAGAGATCGCGGCCCTCGGTCCAGTCAACGTTCTCACCGTTGCGCTTGACGACGACGACATGCCGGACTGTGTGCCCGGGTGCGGTGAGCGCGGCGTCCACGGCGGGCTTGAGGGCGCTGGGCTTGCCGCGGCGGTAGGTACCGTCCGCGGTGACCACCAGTTTGGCTTCTGCATCGTCAATGCGCGAACGCAGCGCATCCGCGGAGAACCCGCCGAAAACCACCGAATGTACGGCACCGATCCGTGCGCAGGCCAGCAGCGTAATCACTGCCTCCGGGATCATCGGCAGGTAGACGGCCACCCGGTCGCCCTTGGCTACGCCCAGGGACTCGAAGGCATTGGCGGCCTTCTTGACCTCCTCGGTCAGCTGCGCATAGGTGTAGCTGCGCGTGTCTCCCGGTTCGCCCTCAAAGTAGATGGCAACGCGCTCGCCGAGCCCGTTTTCGACGTGCCGGTCGAGCGCGTTGTAGGCGGCATTGAGCTGACCGTCGCCGAACCACTTAGCGAACGGCGGGTTGGACCAATCAAGTGTTTCGGTGAAGTCCCTATGCCAGGAAAGCAGCCCGCGCGCCTGCTTTGCCCAGAAGGCAGGGCCGTCAGCTGCCGCTTGCGCGTATTCGGACGCTTTCACGACGGAATCCGCTGCGAATTCGGCGCTGGGCGGGAATCTGCGGTTTTCCTGTAGCAGGTTTTCCAGCGCGTCACCGGTGGTGCCGGCGCTGGTATCGCCTGCTGCGGGCGAAGCCGCGGTTGGGTCCTGGGACATCTCTAACCTCTCAATTTCAGCTAAGACTAGTTCCGGATTCAACCTTAGCGCGCCGAATTGCCCGCACGTGTCTGCGGTCACAGCCACTGCGGCGTGCAGACCTGTATCTGCGACCGGCGGCGACTGGCGTATTCGTCCTGCTAGTGATGTCAGGGTTGTGTCATTAGTCTGTAATAGGATCGTGATTTTCCAAGAGAGCGACGCGGGCCGCCTTAGGCGAGTCCGTGCCAGACATACCGGTGGGCTGCAGGATCGCCGTCCGGCAAGGAGCACCAGATGACAGAGCAGCAATTCGGCGCCGACAACGGCGGAGGAACCCGCAGTGACAGCGGTGGAGGAACCCGCGGTGACAGCGGTGCGGGGCCAGCCACTGGCAGCACTTCCCAGGGCGCTCCCGCGCGGTCCCAGACGAGCCATGCACTCCTGGGTCCGCTGACCCTGCGCGACGTGGTGGCACTGGGATCGGTCGTCGTGATCTTTATCGGTTCCGTGCTGCCACTGTTCCGCGCTGATTATTACCTCAATTTATGGAATGGTTTTTCCCTGTTCTTCCTGGGTATCGGGGTGGTGCTGCCGTTGCTCACCGGAGTCCTGTTCCTGACCCGCCGGCTCTTCGCCGGCGTCAAAACGCGGATCGGCTCGCTCTCCGTTGACCAGTTCGGCTCCGTGGTTGCATCTTTTGCCACCGCGTTTTTCTTCCTTTACACCGTCTCTGATTTCCGTTGGGCCTTCCTGATCGGGCTGATAGGTTCCCTCGGCCTGCTGGCGTCCACCGTCGTCGCGCCTTGGCTTCCGTTCTTCGCGGCCGACTTTGCCCATCGTCCGGAATCGGCCGCGCATTCCGTCGCTCGGGATATTGTTCCGGCGGTTGCCAAGCCTGCGGTTGCCAAACCTGCGGTTGCCAAGTCGATAGCTGCCAAGCCGGCTGTGAAGTCAGCTACTGCGACGCCGAACGCTTCCAACCCGGAAGCTGGTCGGACCGCTGCGACGCCGGACCCTGCCAAGCGGGACGCTGATCGGACGGCTGCCAAGCCGGACGCTGATCGGTCCGCTTCCGGCGAGCCCGCTCCGACGCGTGTCACGATTGACACATCCAGTCAGCTGACACCCGGCGTCTCCCATCCGGCCGGCTCCGACGCGTCGTCGTCCCACGCCATCGGCCAGGACGGCGCAGAACAAGGTGCTGCGACCCAGCACACGGCCGAAACCGCCGCGCCTGCCCCGCGGACGACGCTCAATCCCGCGGTCGACACGCATGCACGCGCCGTGCCGGAAAGCATCGGTGCCACAGTCGATCCCGAATCACGCCACGAACCGGACCACAACCACGCGGCGGGGAATGGGCGCGAAGAGAAGGCCGTGTACGACGCATTTTGGTTTGCCGTTGACCGCAAACGGCCGGTGTTCGATGAGAAGACCGGGGCGTTCCTCTTCAACGTGGAACCAGGCAGCTGGATTCTGGCGCTGCAGGATCGCGGTCATGATTTCCTGGTGCAGAACACCGAGGGCCGCGCGGGAGTGCTGCGTGATCTGAGCAATATCGAGCGGGCACCAGAGAGCGAGTAATTGTTGGTCCGGACCATTCCTGCTAAGGGCACATCGGCG
>JBBSSN010000194.1:0-4735 GCA_038242035.1 Actinomycetales bacterium | reverse complement strand
GTTTTCCTCCCGGAAACCAGCAATGAGGCCCGCATTCTTGACCAGCTCGGCACCAACATCAAAAAAGTGGTGGAGCTGGGCTTCCTGCGGAAACTGCGCGGACAGCTTGGCACCTATGAGGTGGCGCGCATCCTCAAGGCCTATGTGGATGCGCAATGGCTTGACGAGTTCGACGCCAGGCTGGCGGACTACCGGGCATCGCTCGGCGGCGCCGTCGTGGGAGAAAGCCCCGTCGTGGGAGAAAGCCCGGCCGTGGGAGAAAGCCCGGCTGAAACCACCCCGGAAACAGCCGCCAAAGAAACCGTGAAGGCGCAGAGCTGATGACCACCGCACTGCAGGACAGCCTCTTCACCCTTGAGGAGCCCGAAGATACAACGGATGACGGCGGCATGCAGCCGGGCTTCCGGCTGCACCGTTTGGAGCTGCTGAACTGGGGCACGTTCCACGAGGGGGTGCGCGTGTTCCGGCTGGAGGGCGACAACAGCCTGCTGACCGGCGACATCGGGTCGGGGAAATCGACAGTGGTGGACGCCATCACCACGCTGCTGCTGCCGGCGAACCGGATCGAATACAACAAGGCCGCGGGCGCGCAGAAGAAGGAACGCAGCCTGATGTCCTACGTGCGCGGCTTCCACAAAAGCACCCGCGGCGCCGGTGGCGAGCATTCCAAGCCCGTCGCGCTGCGCGGGACCGGTGCGCTGAGCGTGGTCCTGGGCGTGTTCCATAATGCCGTCCTGGGCAAGTCCGTCACGCTGGCCATCACCCTCTGGGCCACGCAGGAGGCGGGCCAGCCGAACCGCTTCTATTCCCTCGCCGAAACGGATCAGTCCATCGCGGCGGATTTTTCGCACTTCGGCAGGGATCCGGCCAAGCTCAAGAAGAAGCTGCGGGCCCAGGGCGTATCCGTCCACGATTCCTTCGACCCCTACGCCGCCGCGTTCAAACGGCAGTTCGGCATTGGCGGGAACCAGGCGATGGACCTGTTCCACCGCACGGTGTCCATGAAGCAGGTGGAGAACATCACCTCCTTTGTGCGCACCAACATGCTCCAGGATGACGACGTCGGCACCCGGATCGGCAACCTGATCCACCACTTCGATGACCTGAAGAAGGCGCACGACTCGGTGCTGCGCGCGAAGGACCAGATCACGCTTTTGACGCCGATCCGGGACGGCGCCGCAACCCACGCCCGGCTGAGCGCCGACGATGAGCTGGCCCGTGCACAGCGGGACCAGTTGCATCCTTGGTTCACCGACCGCAGGCTGGCGCTGAGCCGCGAACACCAGGGCGAGCTGGAACGCACCGGCCGCCGGCTGGAGGCGGACAGCAATAAGCTGACCACGGACATCACGGCGCTGCGCCATGAACTCTCCGCTATCCAGGAGGACATCCGCAGCAACGGCGGGGGCCGCCTGGAGGCCATTGCCGCCGAGGTGGCCCGGCTGGCCGGTGAATCCCGGACGCAGCGCCAGCGCTTCGAAACCTACGCCCTGGCAGCTTCGGAACTGGGCCTGGCGACGCCCGAAAACCGCGTCGTCTTCGACGCCAACCGCGCACGCCTGGCGGCGGTGGATGCGGATCTGGGCGGCCAAACGGCCCAACTCCATGGCAGCCGCACAGCCCTGACCGTCACCCGGGCGGAACTGACCGGACGGGCTGCGGAGCTCACGGCGGATCTGACCAGCCTGCAGGCCCGCACCAATCTGCTGCCGCGCGCTCAGCTGGAGCTCCGCCGTCGTCTGTCCGAGGGCACCGGCATCACCGAAAGCGAACTCCCCTACGCCGGCGAACTGCTGCGCGTACGCGACGGGGAGTCCCTGTGGGAGGGCGCCGCGGAACGCACCCTGCGCGGCTTCGCCCTGTCACTGCTGGTCCCCGACCAGCACTACGCGGCCGTCAGCAATTGGGTGGACGGCAATAATCTGCGCGGCCGGCTGGTCTACCTGCGGATCCAGGACGCCTACTCCCCCAAGGCTGCCGCGCCGGGAACGCTCGCCGCCAAGATCGCCGTCAAGGCAGGCACGCCGTTCCGCGACTTCCTGCTCGACGAACTCTCCGGCCGCTTTGACCACTTCTGCGCCGCCAGTATGGAGGATTTCCGCCGTCATCCCAAGGCGCTGACGGCCAACGGCCAGCTCAAGGGCGGCCGCGGCAGGCATGAGAAGGATGACCGCAAGGACCTGGCGGACCGCAAAAACTTCGTGCTCGGCTGGGACAATCACGACAAGATCAGCCGCTTCCACGCGGAACTCGACGATGTCACCGGTCAGCTGGCCGGCACGGATGCGCAGCTGGCCAAGGTGGACGCGTCGCTGGGGAAGCTTGGCCGGGCGAATCAGCAGCTCGGCAGCCTGCGCTCCGTCGCGGATTTCGCCGAGATCGGCTGGCAGCTCACGGCCCGCCGCATCGAGGAGCTCAAGGAGGAAAAACGCCAGCTTGAATCCGCCAGCGATGTCCTGGCACAGCTGACGGCCAAGGAAGCGGATACCCTGCTCCGGCTGGGACGGCTGGAAGAGCAGACCGGGAAAATCCAGCAGCGCCTGGGCGCCAACGAAAAAGACGGCAAAGACATTGCCGAGGCAATCGAGGAATGCCGTACGGTCCTCGCCGCGAGTCCCCTGACGGACGACGTCGGCGTGCTGGCCGCCGTCGCCAGGCTTGCTGCCGCTGAACTCACCGGCAAGCCGCTCACCTACCGGAACACCGCAACGGTGGAGAGCACCGTGCGGACCGGGCTGACGGAAACCATCGATGCGCTGACCAAACGCATCGCCCGGTCAGCGGAGGGCACGGTGCGGCAAATGGCCGATTTCCGGAACAAATACCCGAACGAAACGACGGAAATAGACGCGTCGCTGGAATCCGCCGGCGACTTCAGCAGGCTCTTGGAAGAGCTGGTCAGCAACGACCTTCCCCGTTTCGAGGCGCACTTCAAGGAGTCGCTGAACCAGAACACCATCCACGAGGTGGTGGCCTTCAACGCCTTCCTGGACAGCCGGCGGCAGGACATCGTGAACCGGATCGGCGAAATCAACGTCTCCTTGGCCGGCATCGAGTACAACCCCGGCCGGCACATCCAGCTGGAGCACCAGAACACCACGGACCTTGACGTGCGCCAGTTCGGCATCGATCTGCGGGCCTGTTCGGAGGGGACCATCGGGGACGACGACCAGTACTCCGAACAGAAATACCTGCAGGTGGAGCGGCTGATCGAACGCTTCCGCGGGCGCGACGGCTTCACCACGCTGGACGAGAGGTGGACCGCCAAGGTCACGGACGTACGCAACTGGTTCACCTTCTCCGCCTCGGAGAAATGGACGGAAACCGGGGAGGAATACGAGCACTTCACCGATTCCGGCGGAAAATCCGGGGGTCAGAAGGAGAAGCTGGCGTACACCATCCTGGCCGCCGCACTGGCCTTCCAGTTCGGGCTCGGCGCGGGCAAGGGCGGCGGTGCCGGCCGTGGCGGCGGACGGCCGGTTACCGGACGGCCCGTGGACAACGGCCACAGCTTCCGCTTCGTCGTCATTGACGAGGCCTTTGGCCGCGGATCCGACGAATCCGCCAGATACGGTCTGGAGCTCTTCCAGCGAATGAAGCTGCAGCTGCTGATCGTCACGCCGCTGCAGAAAATTCACGTGATTGAGCCGTTCGTCTCCCATGTCGGCTTCGTGGCCAATCCCAACGGCAATGATTCCCAGCTGCGGAATATGACCATCCAGGAATACCGCACCGAGCGGGACAAGCGGGCGGACCGGGACATACATGCCGTGCAGGACATGCATGCGGGCTGAACCGCGGCGCTCCTGGACCACCGTGGCCCGGCTGCGCGCCCTGTCCGAGGGTTCCTGGGACCGAGGCCAACTGCTGCGCGAACTGGTGGAGCCCACCGGAGCCTATCCCCGTCGTCGCCCACTGAAACGGCCCACGGCCACCGAACTGCGCAATGACTACCCCGCTGCCCGCACCTGGGCCGCCGAGCTGTTCGCCGCGGCCCGGAAATTCTCGCTGGAAACCACGGAGGCCGGGCGCACCACCATCGGCTCCAACACGCTCCCCTCCGCCGCTGTCTTCGCGACCGTGGAGGACGAAATCGCCTTCGCCGGCAGGACCCAGGACGCCGTACGGTTCCGGAAACTGGCTGCGGAGCTCACCGAACTCGATCCTGGGCTGGGCAGCTGGGTTGCCAAGCGCCCGCTGCAGCTGCTGGAGCTCGACGGCGCGGCGCTGACTGCCGCCCGCGCCGCCCGCTGGCTGCGGGACAACCCCGCGCCCGGCATCTACGTCCGCCAGCTCAGCCTCCCCGGCGTGCACACCAAGTTCATCGAAACGCACCGCCGGACCATCGAAGACATGGCCGCTGCGCTGGCGGCGGTGGACCCCGCCGAAGAGGACGCAGGGACCACCCCGCGGGAAGATGTGGCCGGCGATGATGCCATCGACGAAGATCCGAACGGTGCGGATCTGACCGGCGGACCCGCGGGAAATGTCCTCCTCGGCGATGCCGCCGCACGAACCCCGGCAGCACGCTTCGCCGCCCGGCACGGCTTCTTGCACCCGCCCGAGCAGGTCCGCTTCCGCGTCCTGGACCCCAGCCTTCCCGTCCTGGGTCCTGCGCGGGACATTACCGTCACGGCCGAGGCCTTCGCTTCCTTCTGCCTGCCCGTGCGGACCATCATCGTCACCGAAAATCTGGTCAACTTCCTGGCCCTACCCGAACGCCCGGACACACTCG
>JBBSSN010000193.1:0-4789 GCA_038242035.1 Actinomycetales bacterium | reverse complement strand
GATCACCGGCTGATCCTTAACCGTCGCGGTGGGCAGCACAATGTTCACGTTCTGGCCCTCGGCCGCCGCCATTTCCGGCTCTGCCGCGGCGGCATCAGGTCCGGCAGATCCGGCAGGGCTCAGCAGCGCCCGCTGGGACTCGGACGATTCCGCCATCTCCCGCACGGCGTTTTCATGCGCCCAAAATTCCGTGACTCCGGCCGTTGCGAACACGGCATTGCCGAAAAAGTGGTCATAATGCGCGTGGGTGTTGACCACTGTCAGCGGCAGGTCCGTCACTTCGCGGACTGCCGCCAAAATCTCCGCTCCCTGCCGGGGCCCGCAACCGGTGTCAATCATCAGTGCCCTGTCCCGCCCGATCACCAGCCCGGTGTTAAGCAGTGCCCCTGCCGTATTGAGCACGTAGTTTCCTGCACCGACATCCCGCCACTGCACCATGAATCTCCCCGTTTTTGCACTGACTTCCTTTTAGCCCACCCTATTCCAGCGGCGTGACAATTTCGGCCCTACATGTCCGCCAGGACGGTTCCCGGATTCTCAATCGCATCCGCAACATAGCGCAGGAACCCGCCGGCCGTGCCGCCGTCGCACACCCGATGGTCGAAGACCAGCGTCAGCTCGGTCAGCTTTCGAACGGCCAAGGCGCCGTCCACCACCCAGGGCTTGTCTATGATCCGGCCAATGCCGAGGATCGCGGATTCGGGGTAGTTAATGATGGCAGCCGAGCCGTCCACACCGAAGACACCGTAATTATTAAGCGTAAAGGTGCCGCGTGCCAGCTCAGCCGGCGTCGCCTTACCTGCACGGGCGACGGCGGTCAGGCGGCGGATCTCAACGTCCAGTTCCCTGGCGCTGAGCATTTCTGCGTGCTCGACCGACGGAACCACCAGACCCCGCTCGGTCTGGGCCGCGAAGCCCAGATTGATGCCGTCGAGGGCGACGATCTGCTGTCCTTCGGCGGTGCCTTCAATCCGCGTATTGAGTTCCGGATATCTTGCCAAACCGGCGGTCACGAAACGTGCAATGAAGGCCAGCAGGCCCGGCGTCTTGTCCGGATTCTGTTGCTTAAGGCCGCTGCGGAGTTCCACCAGCGCGGTGGCATCGACGTCCACCCATACGGTGGCCTCGGGGATTTCAGTGCGGCTCCGGCTCAGATTTGCCGCAACCGTCTTCCGCAGACCCTTCAGCTCGGTGCGGCTGCGGATGGTCAGGCCGGTCCGGGCATCGCGCTGCTCGACACTGCCGGCGCTGCCTGCACTGCCTGCGTTGCCTGCACTGCCTGCACTGCCTGCACTGCCTGCACTGCCTGCACTGCCTGCACTGCCTGCAGGGAATTTTCCCGCCAGTGCAGCCTCGACATCGCGGCGCAGGATCAGGCCCTGCTGCCCGGACCCCGGGATGGAATGCAGCACAAGACCGCCATCGCGGGCCAGCTTGCGGACCAGCGGTGAAATCACCAGCGGGCTTCGGCGATCGACGGAGGCCGCCGGCGACGCAGGTGAGACCTCCGCAGGGCCAGTTTCCCCTGCACTCGCAGAGCTCGCTTGCCCCACCACGGGCTTCTTTCGTGGTCGCGTCCTGCCGCCGGCTCCATGGCCGGAGGTGCCATATCCGATCAGGACATTCCCGGACCCCTCGGAGCCACGGGTCTCCACCGGCTCATTCTCCACCGGCTCCTTCATCGCTGACTGAACGGAAATCAGCGGCTTGCCAACATCCATCGTCTGCCCTGCTTCGCCATGCAGCACTGCGACCTGGCCGGCAAATGGAGACGGCACCTCGACGACGGATTTGGCCGTTTCCACCTCTGCGATCGGCTGGTCCACGGCGATCTCATCTCCCACCCGGACCAGCCAGTTGAGCAATTCCGCCTCGGTTAAGCCCTCACCGAGATCCGGCAGCAGAAATACCTGCAGACTCACTGGTCCTCCCACTGAAGTTCGTCAACGACGTCCAGGATGCGGTCCACCCCGGGCAGATAATGCTGCTCAAGCTTCGGCGCCGGGTACGGGATGTCGAATCCTGTCACTCGCCGCACCGGTGCGGCGAGTGAATGGAAACAACGCTCCTGAACCCGCGCAACGATCTCTGCGGCAACGGAGGCAAATCCGGGGGCCTCGGCAATCACCACGGCCCGCCCGGTCCGGCGTACCGCGGCACAGACCGTTTCGTCGTCGAACGGCACAAGCGAGCGCACGTCGATGACCTGCAGCGATCTTCCCTCTGCCGCGGCCGCGTCCGCCGCGGCCAGAGCCGTCGGCACGGATGGCCCATAGGTGATCAGCGTTGCGTCCGTTCCCTCCCTGGCGATCACGGCCCGTCCAATGGACGTGGCCTGCGCCGTTGACTCGTACCCTGCCCTAAGGGCGTCAATATCCACGTCCTCCTTGGCGAAATACAGCTTCTTCGGCTCAAGGAAAACCACCGGATCCGGGCTGCTGATGGCGTCCCGGAGCATGAGATAGGCATCCGCCGCCGTCGAAGGCGCCAGGACTGTCAGCCCCGGTGTGTGCACGTAATACGCCTCCGAGGAATCGCAGTGGTGCTCCACGCCGCCGATCCCGCCCGCGTAGGGGATGCGGATGACCATCGGCAGCCGCACCTTGCCCTTGGTGCGGTTGGCCATTTTTGCCACATGACTGACAACCTGTTCGAAGGCGGGGTACGCGAAGGCATCGAACTGCATCTCCACCACAGGCTTCATCCCGTTCATGGCCATCCCCACGGCCATGCCCACAATGCCGGATTCGGCCAGTGGGGTGTCAAAGCAGCGCTCTTGGCCAAAGCGCTTGGTCAGGCCCTCGGTAATCCGGAAAACGCCGCCAAGCACTCCGACGTCTTCACCAAAGACGACGACGGCGTCATCGGCAGCCATCGAATCGGCCATCGCCAGCGTGAGCGCCTTCGCGAACGTCAGGGACTGCTGCTTCGCTGCTCCGGGGTTTGCTGCTCCGGGGTTGGCTGCTCCGGGGCCTGCCGCGTCCGTGGCCGCAGAGGCCTGGTGTGCCGTTGCCGGCGGTGTCTGCACCGACGGATCCGCCGCCGTCGGGCTTGCTGATATTGCCGTCATGACGTGGCTCCTTCGCGGCTGAGCTCTTCGGCCAGCAGCTGTGCCTGTTCGCGCAGCTGGGGCGTGGGCTCGCTGTAGACAAACCTGAACAGGTCCTGCGGATCCACGGTGACCTCCGCGTTCAGTCCATCGCGGAGCACCTTGGCCACTGATTCGGCGTCGGCCGCGATCCGCTCTTCTTCGGCATCCGTGAGCAGATTCGCCGTGAGCAGGTACGTCCGCAGGCGCAGCAACGGGTCACGCGGCTCCCAGGCGCGGACCTCATCCTCCGTGCGGTAGCGGCTGGCGTCGTCGGCATTGGTATGGGACTGCATCCGGTAGGTGTGCGCCTCCACCAGGGACGGGCCGCCACCGCCGCGGGCGCGCTGCACGGCGTTCCCGAGCACGGCCAGCAGCGCCGCCAGATCATTGCCGTCCACCCGCTCACCGGGCATCCCGTAGCCGATGGCCTTGTGCGCCAGTGACGGCGCCACGCTCTGCTGGCTCAGCGGCACGGAAATGGCGTACTCGTTGTTCTGCACGAAAAAGACGACCGGGACGTGGAATACCGCGGCAAAGTTGAGCGCCTCATGGAAGTCGCCTTCGCTGCTGGCCCCGTCTCCGCACAGTGCGACGACGACGGTGTCCTGCCCCTTGAGCTTGGCCGCGTGCGCGACACCCACCGCGTGCAGCAACTGGGTGGCCAGCGGCGTGGATTGAGTGGCGACATTATGCTCGTAGGGGTCATAACCGCTGTGCCAACTGCCGCGCAACAGTTCCATCACCTGCACCGGATCGACGCCGCGGGCCATCACGGCGACGGTATCCCGGTACGTCGGAAACAGCCAGTCACCGTCCGCGAGGCACATCGCCGCGGCCACCTGGCAGGCCTCCTGGCCATGTGAGGAGGGGTAGACAGCCATCCGGCCCTGCCGCACCAGCGCCGAGGCCTGGTCATTGACCCGCCGGCCCGTCACCAGCTGCCCGTACCCGCTCAACAGCGTCTGTTCCGCGGGGAGCGGATAGTTCTCCTTATATGTCCGGCCGACGGCGGCAGTACCGTTTTCGTCGATCAGCCGCACGGGCTGCTGTGACGGCAGCATCAGCTCTTCCGTCAGCACCGGTCTTGACAGTTGATTCATGGCCCCATCGTCCTTGATCCGCAGTGGATGTTTTGAGCTTCAAGTATGCCGTTTCGGAGCGTTTCGTATGCTTATTCGCGGATAATTCTGGAAATTATTCGAGGAAACAGCTAGAATCGGATACAAAATACAAACGTGAGACAGATTACCTTTCGTTTTGCCATCCGCCGCACGCCCTTCGACACACGACCCCACGGAGCTGACCATGCCCGATCCGAGTACGGCACCGTTGGATGACGTCGATCGCAGGATCCTTGCCGAGCTCACCCGTGACGGACGGATGTCCGTAACGGCCGTCGCGGACAACGTGCATATCTCACGGGCCCACGCCTACTCGAGAATTTCCCGGCTTACGGATACGGGCGTGCTGACCAAATTCACCGCCCTGGTGGATCCGATCAAAGCGGGCCTGCGTTCCTCCGCCTACGTGACGCTGAAGGTCCGGCAGCATTCCTGGCGCGAGCTGAAGGAAAAGCTGGGCGCTATTGAAGAAATCCACCACATCGCGCTGGTCGGCGGAGACTTCGACGTCATCCTGCTGGTCCGGGCCGTGGACAATGTGGACCTGCGGCGCGTGATCTTTGATCAGCTGCAGTCG
>JBBSSN010000192.1:0-4790 GCA_038242035.1 Actinomycetales bacterium | reverse complement strand
GCTAAGATGCTCGCCGATGCCCGACGCTCCGCGATAACCGCCACTGTTGCCCGCGAGGGCGTGGTGCGGGTGGCGGATCTGGCCGGCATGTTCAGCGTCTCCCTAATGACGGTGCGCCGGGACATAGATGTACTGGACGAAGCGGGCCTACTGGAAAAAATCCACGGCGGTGCGAAGATCCCCGGGGGCGCCAGTACGCACGAACCCGGGTTTGAGCTCAAATCGACGCAGGCTTTGGACGAAAAGGAAGCGATCGCGGCGGAGGCTGCCTCGATCGCGCAAGAGGGTATGGCGATCGGCCTCAGCGCGGGGACCACCACCTTTGCCCTGGCCAAGCTGCTCTGCCAGATGAGCGGACTGACCATAGTGACAAATTCGGTGCGTGTGGCAGATGTATTCCACGCAGCCCAGGCCAAGCTTTCCGTCATTCTCACCGGCGGCGAAAGGACTCCGTCAGATGCCCTGGTGGGTCCGATTGCCACGTCTTCGGTGCGGCAGCTGCACCTGGACCTGTTGTTCCTGGGGGTGCACGGCGTTGATGCACAAGCCGGTTTTACCACCCCGAATCTGCTCGAAGCGGAGATGGACAGGGCCCTGATTACCGCTTCCCGCAAGGTGGTGGTGCTGGCGGATCACAGCAAATGGGGCATGCAGGGCATCAGCACAATCGCCGCGCTGGAGGACGTCGACGAGGTGATCAGCGATGCCGGGCTGGGCTCGGAGGCCCAGCGGGTGCTGCGGCAGCGGGTGGGTCGGCTGCGGCTGGTCCCCGTCCCGCAACGCCAGACTGCCTAATATACTCATCCGCCAAAGACGCAGAGGTGCCCGATGGAGCCGAACCAAATGAACCCGATCTACCTGCGCGCTGCCGGGGTGAGCCTGCTGATTGACCTGAGTTCCGGCGAGCCGTCCGTGCTGCATTGGGGCGCAGACCTAGGCGGTACTCTGCCGGATCTGTCCCTGGCAGGGGTAACGTCCGGACCGGTTCCGCACTCGGCCCTGGATGTCCCGGTTATCCTGGGCCTACTGCCGCAGGCATCCTCGGGTTGGCGGGGGCGGCCGGGGCTGCGCGGACACCGGCTGGCCGTTAGCAATGGCGACGGCGGTGTTGAAGACGGCGGTGTTGGCGACGGCGGTGTTGGCGAAGGAGCCGACCGCGGTGGCGACAACGAAACCCGTGACGGAACCCGCCGCGGCTTCTCCGCCCGGTTGCGGCTGACCGGGAGCCAGGCTACCGAACGCTCGGCCAGCATCAGCACTGCCGATGCGCAGCTTGGCCTGACGGTGGTCACCGAGGTGACACTGCACGACGGCGGTCTGCTGGAGCTACGCCATCGTCTCACCAACGACGGCGGCACCGACTATGCACTGGAGGAACTCGCGGCCGTCCTGCCGGTCGGCCCCGAAGCAACCGAAATACTCGACCTGACCGGACGCTGGTGCCGCGAGCGCCACCCGCAGCGCCATGGTGTTCAGCAGGGAACCTGGCTGCGCAGCGCCCGGCACGGCCGCACCGGCCATGATTCTTCGCTGTTGCTGGCCGCCGGTTCCCCAGGGTTCGGCAACCGGCAGGGAAAGGTCTGGGCCACGCACTTTGCCTGGAGCGGGGACCATGAAGCGTATCTGGATTCGGTGGCCGATGGCCGCACGGTACTGGGTGCCAGCGAGTTATTGGGGTCCGGCGGGATTGTGCTGGCACCGGGCGAAAGCTACGTCACTCCGGCGCTGTTCGCCGCGTACTCCAGCGGCGGACTGGACGGGATTTCCTCGGCATTTTATGCGTGGTTCCGGGGCAGGGCGAAGCACCCCTCCACGCCGAGACCGGTGGTCCTCAATACCTGGGAAGCGGTCTATTTCAACCACGACCTGACAGTGCTCACCGCCCTTGCCGACGCGGCCGCGGATCTGGGAGTGGAACGCTTCGTGCTCGACGACGGCTGGTTCCGGCACCGCCGCGACGATCACGCCGGCCTGGGCGACTGGTACGTTGACCCGAAGGTGTGGCCCGAAGGCCTGCACCCGCTCATTGACGCCGTCACGGCCCGGGGAATGGAATTCGGGCTGTGGGTGGAACCGGAAATGATCAACACGGATTCGGACGCGGCGCGGGCACATCCGGACTGGATCTCCGGGCCGGGTTCCCGCCTCCCGATTCAATGGCGCCATCAGCAGGTGCTGGATCTAGTCAACCCACAGGCCTGGCAATATATTTATGACCGGCTGGACGCCCTGCTGAGCGAATACCGCATTTCCTATCTCAAATGGGACCAGAACCGGGATCTGTCCGAAATGGGACATGCGGGCGGTCCGTCCGTGCATGAGCAGACCCTTGCTGCCTACCGGCTCCTCGATGCCCTGCGTGCTGCGCACCCGGATGTGGAAATCGAAAGCTGCTCCTCCGGAGGCGCCCGGGTTGACCTGGGGATCCTGGAACGGACGGAGAGGATCTGGGCCTCGGACTGTAACGACGCACTGGAACGGCAGACCATCCAACGCTGGACGTCGATGGTCGTGCCCCCGGAACTCATGGGTGCGCACGTCGGGCCGCACCTCGCACACCACCGGTCGCACGCACACGCTGTCATTCCGGGCCATTACCGCATTGTTCGGGCACTTCGGGCTGGAATGGGATATCCGCTCCCTGACCGGTGCCGAACGCGAGGAACTGCGCGGTGTCATCGAACTGTACAAAGAACACCGCACGCTGCTCCACACCGGCCGAATGGTCCGTGCCGATCTGCCCGATCCATCACTGCTGCTGCACGGTGTGGTCGCCGGGGACGGGTCCGAGGCGCTGTTCGCGCTGGTCGCGGTGTCGACGTCGTTCTCGGAGCAGCCGGGCCGCGTCGCCATTCCCGGGCTGTCGCCCGAGCTCAGTTACTGCGTTAGGGTGATCTATCCGCGCCCGCTGGACCCTGACCTTCAGGCCTGTGACGGTGAGGACCTCGGCAGCACCGGCCGCGACGCCGCCAGTGTCTATCTGCAGACGTCCGCGCCGGCGTGGCTGGCCGGCGGGGTCGTGGCCTCCGGTCAATTCCTGTCAGAGTCAGGTCTCCCGATGCCCATCCTGAACCCGGAACACGCCATCCTCCTGCACATCAGCGGCACCTAATCCGCAGCTGCGGTGCCCGCGTTGGGGCCGTTTCGGCGATTTAGCCTGATCGTGCGCACTCCAGATGGGATAGTGGGGAAATGACTTCTGCTGCGACCTCCTCCGGCCGAGGCACCATCGTGGTGCTGAACGGGCCCAACCTGAACCTGCTGGGAACCCGCGAACCCGGCGTCTACGGCAACGCAACCCTGGCCGATGTGCAGGAATTGGCGGCTCAGACGGCTCATTCGCTGGGCTTTGGCACCGATTTCATCCAGTCCAACCACGAAGGTGACCTGGTGGACGCCATCCACGGGGCACAGAACTCCGCGGTGGGCATCGTCATCAACGCCGGGGCCTACACGCACACCTCCGTGGCGATCAGGGACGCGCTGGCCGCCGTCGGCCTGCCAACGGTGGAAGTACACATCTCGAATGTGCACCGGCGCGAAGAGTTCCGGCACTTTTCCTACCTCTCGGCGGTAGCGGATGCGGTCATAGTAGGCGCAGGGGTGCACGGATACGAGCTGGCAATCCGTTATCTGGGAAGAACGCTCCCGGCCTAGGTTTTCCGATGGAGAACATTACTTGTCCGCGTCAGCTGCTCTTGTGCACCGGCTGCTTCTTGGGGCTAATTATTTCTTGGTGCCAATCATTTTTGAGTGCACTGTCCCGAGGGAACCTGCTGATCCAGCCGTGGCGCCGCTTGGGCCACCGGAGCCAATTCCGTCAGGGTAAAGGCGTAGCCAACCTGTGCCGTATCCGTCGATTTGGCGAAGACGGCGCCAACCACCTCCCCCGCTTCGTCCAGCAACGGGCCCCCCGAATTCCCGGGCTGCACGTCCGCGGAGAGCTGGTAGACCTCTTCGCTGGAAGGGTTCTGGCCATAGATATCCGGCACCAGGACGGTGGAAACCCGTTGTACCGTTGCCGGTTTTGATTGGAACGGGCCACCATGCGGATAGCCTGCAAATGCGGCCGGCTGCCCCGCGTGCAGCTGCTGCCCGAGCGGGAGCGCCCGGGCCTGGAGCCCGTCGACGGCGAGTACGGCCAGGTCCTGCTGCGGGTCAAAGGAGACGACCCGGCCCGGAAGCGAACCGCCCGAGGGAAGCTCCACTACGGGACGGGCCACACCGGCTACCACATGGGCGTTGGTCACCACTTTGCCTGGGGCGACCACGAAGCCGGAGCCGGTCTGGTTTTGGCCGCACTGGAATGCCGTTCCGGTGATCTTCAGCACGGATTGGGCCGCCGTGTTCAGCGCCGGAGTGTCGGTGCTGGTGTTGGGCGGCTCCATCGGCGTCACCGGGCCGAGCTGATCGAACAGCCGAGGGATTCCCTCGTTCAGGACGATTGAGCGAAGCTGCGCGACGGAGGATTTCACCGGCGTCGGCGTGAGGGAATCGATGGTGCCGATCACCTTGGATTGGCCCAGCTGCGTCGAGACGAACGGTATTCCAAGGTTGGAGACGCTAAAAGCCAGGACGGAAATCATCAGCGCTCCGACGCCGAGATTCAAGACTCCGCCCAGCAGCCGGTCAATTGAGCGCACGGGACGGAACTTCACCCGCCGGCCGATCAGCATGCCAATCCTGAGCCCGAGGGTGTGGCCGAGCCCCACGAGCACCAGCACGGCCAGGATCACCAGCGCCGTCCGCCAGCCGCTGTCGGCCGCCAGCGAGCTGACAAACGGCACGGC
>JBBSSN010000191.1:0-4800 GCA_038242035.1 Actinomycetales bacterium | reverse complement strand
GACTACGAGTCGCTGATGAAACGCGGCTTGGGTCCGGTGCGCGTGATCACCGCGGCACGTGAGTTGCACGGTGCCCGGTACGTCAAGGAGCTGTATGACGCGATGGGCACCGAAATCCATGTAAACGGAAATCAGGATTACACGGAGGTCATTGCCAAGGCGCTGGCTCAGGTGGGGCTCGAATCCGATCTGCAGCGGTTCGCTGCCGAGGACACCTACGACGTGCCGCTTCGCGCCAGCCACGAGTCCGGCATCAGCCTGGTGGGCGAGGACGTCGGAACTCCGGTCGTGGCCTTTAACGGAACGGCGTTTTTCGGCCCGGTGATCACCCGGATTCCCCGCGGTGAGGATGCCGGTCGGCTGTGGGATGCCACCGTCACCCTTGCCGGGTTCCCCTACTTTTTCGAACTCAAGCGCAGCCGCACCGAAGAACCGCAGGCCGAGTAGGCTCAGCTGTGTCAGGCTGTCCATAGTCAAGTGCAGAAGGAGACCGTCATGACGTCTCTGTCAGAGCGTCCACACACCGCGCTGCTTGTTGTCGATGTCCAGAATGACGTCGTGGCCGGCGCGTACAACCGTGAAGGCGTGGTTGCCAACATCGGCACTCTTGTTGACAAGGCCCGTGCGCTGGGCGCGCCGGTCATTTGGATTCAGCATTCCGACGAGGACCTACCGCAGGACAGTGACGGCTGGCAGTACGTCTCCGAGCTGACGAGGGAGGAGTCGGAACCGCTGGTCCACAAGCACTACGGCGATTCCTTCGAGGCCACCGACCTGGAGGGTGTCCTGGCCCAGCGCAAGGTCGGGCACCTGATCGTGGCGGGGGCGCAGACGGATGCCTGTATCCGGTCGACGCTGCACGGGGCGATCGTCCGCGGCTACGATGCAACCCTGGTCAGTGACGCCCACACCACCGAAGATCAGAGCGAGTGGGGTGCACCGGCACCGGACCTGGTCATCGCCCACACGAACCTCTACTGGCAGTATGAGAGAGCTCCCGGGCGGCGGGGCGCAACAGTGACCACGGATTCGGCCGACTTCGCCGGGATCGGGAACTAGCGGCAGGTCCGCCATCGACGCAGCCGCAGGTGCTCATCCCAAGCTTGGGAAAAGCACCTGCGGCTCGCTTTATCCTGGCACAGTCGTTTTATCCGGGCACAGTCGTTTTATCCCGGGGCGACGAGGGGGCGCACGGGCGCCTACCTTACGCCTGGCTGGGTTCCTGAACCGGCTCCTCCGCGGATGCGAGCACGACGTCGGTCACCGCCAGTTCGGCTCCCTCGACGAGGGTGAGTTCCCGGACATTACCTGCGGCGCGCAGATCGCCGTGACCTGCCTGCAACCGGGCCAACTGCCCGGCAGGGGCGCAGATGGTGGCGCTGAGAACCTCGGTTCGCTGCTTGACCTTGGCCTCGGACTTGGCCTTACGGATACCGCTTAGTGCCGCACCGACGGTGGCCAGCATGGTGATATCTCCTGCACCTTGGCCCGTGGCATCGGTTGCCAGCCGGTAGGCTACCGGCCACGGCGTGCGGTGCACGGATCCCGTGCGCCACCAGGACCAGACCTCATCGGTCGCGAACGGGATGAACGGCGCGAACAATCGCAGCAAGGAATCCAGGGCGGTGGCCAGCGTTGCCAGCACGGATGCCTGCCCGGCGTCACCCGCGGCGCCGTAGGCCCGGTCCTTGATGAGCTCCACATAATCGTCGGTGAAGGACCAGAAGAATGTTTCCGTCAACTGCAGCGCACGGGCATAGTCATAGGCCTCAAACGCTGCCGTGGACTGATCGACGACGTCGGCCAGCTGAGCGAGCAGCGCAGCATCCAGAGGATTGTATACAGGGTTGGTCACGGGTCCCGACGCGGGCTCTTTTTCCGCGTTGGGGAGACCAACCCCGGGATTGGATACAGGGTTGGTCACGGGTCCCGGCGCGGGCGCACCCACCGCGCTGAGCACCGACGCCTCGGTGGCGCCGAGGTTGAGCACAAATTTCGACGCATTGAGCAGCTTGATTGCCAGCCGGCGGCCGATTTTCATCTGGCCGATCTCGTACGCGGTGTCCGCGCCGAGCTTGGCGGAAGCGGCCCAATAACGCACCGCGTCCGAGCCGAAGTCCTTGAGTACGTCGGTGGGAACCACCACGTTGCCCTTGGACTTGGACATTTTTTTGCGGTCCGGATCCAGGATCCAGCCGGAAATGGCAGCGTGCTTCCATGGCGCGGCTGACTGCAGAGCATCGGCGCGGACCACACTGGAGAACAGCCAGGTCCGGATGATGTCGTGGCCCTGCGGACGCAGATCGAAGGGGAAGACCTTGCCAAAGAGGTCCTCGTCACGGCTCCAGCCACCCACAATTTGGGGGGTCAGCGATGACGTCGCCCACGTGTCCAGGACATCCGCGTCCCCGGTGAATCCGCCGGGCGCGTCGCGCTGTGCTTCGTCAAAACCGGGAGCCGGCTCCGCCACCGGATCCACCGGCAGGGCCTGGTCCGCCGGGAGGATCGGCTGCGCGTAGTCCGGATTACCGGCGCTGTCGAGCGGGTACCAGACCGGGATCGGGACGCCGAAGAAGCGCTGCCGGGAAACGAGCCAGTCGCCGTTGAGTCCCTGCACCCAGTTCTCGTAGCGCGAGCGCATGAAGGCCGGATGGAAGGCGACGTCCTGGCCCCGGCCAATCAGCCGTTCGCGCCGGTCGGCGTCGCGGCCGCCGTTGCGCAGGTACCACTGACGGCTGGTCACGACCTCCAGTGGCTTGTCGCCGCGTTCGTAGAAGTTCACCGAATGCGTGATCGGCTTCGGCTCGCCGTCCAGGTCTCCGCTGTCGCGCAGCTGTGCCACCACCGTTTCCTTGGCGCTGAACGTGGTCTTGCCGGCCAGCGCCTCGTAGTGAGCGACGCCGTCGCCCTTTATCCACGTCGGCGTGTCGGCGAGAATGCGGCCGTCCCGGCCCACGATGGCCCGGGTCGGCAGCTGCAGCTCGCGCCACCAGGTAACGTCCGTCAGGTCCCCGAAGGTGCAGACCATGACCAGGCCGGAGCCCTTGTCCTGCTTGGCCAGCGGGTGGGCCTTGACCTCCACCTCCACGCCGTAGAGCGGTGAAAACACGGTGCTGCCGAACAACGCCTGATACCGCTCGTCATCCGGGTGGGCCACCAGTGCTACGCAGGCGGGAATCAGCTCCGGTCGGGTGGTCTCAATAAAGACCCTTTCACCCTCCGGCCGGTGGAAGGCGACGCGGTGGAAAGCGCCCGGGCGTTCCCGGTCCTCCAGCTCGGCCTGGGCAACGGCGGTGCGGTAAGTTACGTCCCAGAGGGTTGGCGCCTCGGCCATGTAGGCGTCACCGGCGGCCAGATTGGCCAGGAATGCCCGCTGGCTCACGGCCCGGGAGGAATCATCAATGGTCCGGTACGTCAGCTCCCAATCCACCGACAGCCCCAAGGTACTGAACAGGTCCTCGAAGACCTTCTCGTCTTCCACCGCCAGCTCTTCACACAGTTCAATGAAGTTCCGGCGCGAAATCTGAATGAAGTCGCGTTCGTTTTTTGCCGGCTGTGCAGGAGGGGTGAACGCCGCGTCGTAGTGCAGCTTCGGGTCGCATCGGACGCCATAATAATTCTGCACCCGCCGTTCGGTCGGCAGCCCGTTGTCGTCCCAGCCCATCGGGTAGAAAACGTTCTTGCCGCGCATCCGCTGATAGCGGGCCAGCACATCGGTTTGCGTATAGGAGAACATATGGCCTACGTGCAGTGAACCGGACGCCGTCGGCGGGGGAGTATCGATCGAATAGACCTGTTCCCTGCTGGTGTTGCGGTCAAACTTGTACGTCCCCTCATCCCGCCAGCGCTTGGTCAGCGCGGCTTCGAGCCCCTCCAGGGCGGGCTTATCGGGGACGGAGGACGTGGGTGCGGCGGGCGTGTCTGTGCCCGGAAGATGGTCAGCCATGTTCCGATTCTTTCATGTCCGAGGGGCTGGGGAGATCCCGGACTAGATTAGAACCATGACCGAATCCTGCCTTTCCGCATCCCCGTCCGCATCTCCGTCCGCAGCGCCGTCCGCAGCGCCGGGGCATCTTCGGCGTGCCGTGGTGACGGGGTCGAGCTCGGGCATTGGTGCTGCGACCGTGCGCAAGCTGCGCGCGGACGGATGGGACGTCGTCGCCGTCGCCCGCCGTACCGACCGGCTGGAGGCGCTGGCCGCTGAAACAGGTGCAGTGCCGTTCACGGCCGACGTGACGGACGACGGCGCCGTGGCGGCTTTGCAGACGTTCGTGGCCGGCCGCGGTGGCTTGGACACGTTGGTCAATATTGCCGGGGCGCACGCGGAGCGGACAAGCTGGCCGACGGCAAGCAGGAAGACTGGGACTGGATGTACCGGGTGAACGTTCTCGGCACGATGCGGATGATCCGGGCGTTCCTGCCGGCCCTGCGTGAACACGGCGAGGGCACGGTGCTGAACCTGACCTCCACAGCCGGCATCGAGGCCTACGACGGGGGATCGGGCTATAACGCCGCGAAGTTTGCCCAGCATGCCCTCACCAAGGCGCTTCGGCTGGAGGAGGTTGACAACAATCTTCGCGTCATCGAGGTTCTGCCGGGCATGGTGCACACCGAGGAATTCGCGTTGAACCGGCTCGGCGGGGACAAGGCCGCGGCGCGGAAAACATACGCGGGCGTGGACAAGCCGCTGACGGCCGGCGACGTTGCGGATGTAGTCGCTTATGCATTGAATCTTCCGCATCACATCAACCTCGACCAGATCGTCGTCCGTCCTGTTGCCCAGGCAGCGGCGCACAAGGT
>JBBSSN010000190.1:0-4847 GCA_038242035.1 Actinomycetales bacterium | reverse complement strand
GACGAAGCGGCCGGGAATTTCGCCGGCGATGATGCGGCTGAACAACGTTGCCATGCTGCGTCCTTAAAGGGTTGAGGTGTCCAGGACAAACCGGTACTTCACATCGCCGGCCACCATGCGGTCATATGCCTCGTCCAGCTGGCCGGCACTGACCATCTCGATGCTGGAGACCACATTGTGCTCGGCACAGAAATCCAGCATTTCCTGGGTTTCCGCGATCCCGCCGATCAGCGACCCGCTATAGGACAGCCGCTTGCGGATCAGCTGCCCGGGATCCACCGCTGGCATCTCCCCGGCCGGCAAGCCCAGCTGGACCAGGGAACCGTCGCGCTTAAGCGTGCGCAAATAGGGATTCAGATCGTGTACGGCGGCCACCGTATCGATAATGACGTTGACGGAATCATTCACCGATTCCAGCTGCTGTGCGTCGCTGGAAACGACCACGCTATCGGCCCCCAGAGCGCGGGCAGCCTCCTCCTTGGCCGGCGAGCTGGTGAAAACGGTCACGCTGGCTCCCATCGCCTTGGCAATCTTGACGGCCATGTGTCCAAGGCCGCCGAGCCCGATCACACCGACGGTGTCGCCTTTGTCCACATTCAGACGGCGCAGCGGCGAGTAGGTGGTGATGCCGGCGCAAAGCAACGGTGCGACGGCAGCGGGGTCCAGATTGGCAGGAACGCGCAGCACATAGCCCTGGTCCACCACGATGCTCTGCGAGTACCCGCCTTGGGTGACCACCGAACCGTTGCGCTTATCCACGGCTCCATAAGTGCCGGTCATTCCGCGTTCGCAGTACTGCTCGAACCCTTTGAGACAGCTGTCACATTCACGGCACGAGTCGACCATGCAGCCCACGCCCACGGCGTCTCCGGGAGCGAAAGAGGTTACATCGGAACCAACGGCGCTGACCTTGCCCACAATTTCATGCCCGGGCGTCAAGGGATAGCTGTTGCCGCCCCATTCGCCTCGGATCGAGTGGACATCGGAGTGGCAAAGTCCACAAAAATCAATGGCAATTTCCACATCAGTGGGACCGGGCTCGCGCCGGTCTAACGTTGAGGCGGCAAAACCGCTGGTGGGAGAATCGGACGCATAAGCCTTAGTAATACTCATTGGTTCATTTTATCGCGGGATTCTGGGAGCTTCCGGTCCGCGGCCGCTGCTCCGGCTGCGGACCCGGTCGCTACGGGCAGCTCCCGGTGATTGGACCAGGCAGAGAAGGATCCCGGAAAGAGCGTTGCGCGAATGCCCGCAATTTCCAGGGCAGCGATTTCGTGCGCAGCGGTGACCCCGGAACCGCAGTACACGGCTACGACGGACGACGGCGTCACACCCAAAGCGGCGAACCTCGCGACCAGCTCCGCGGCGGGAAGGAAACGCTTGTCAGCTGCCAGATTGGCTGAAGTCGGGGCGTTCACCGCTCCCGGAATATGACCGGCCCGTGGATCCATGGGTTCCGTCTCGCCGCGGTACCGCTCGCCGGCACGGGCGTCGAGCAGGATGCCTGACGAGGGCCACCGGCGCACGTCGCCAAGTCCCGTCGCAGCCGTGCCCGTTCCAATCGTCGGCATCCGGCCCGAGGCCAGCTGGACGTCGCCCGCCGGTGGCTGCTCGTCGCCGTCGGCCATCGGATAGCCTGCGGCACGCCAGGCACCCAGACCGCCGTCCAGCAGCGCAACCCGGTCAAAGCCGCCGTCGCGCAGCAGCCACCACAACCGGGCCGCAGACATGTTACCGCCGTCGTCGTATGCCACCACCGTGTCCCCGGCATTTATCCCCCAGCGTCGCGCTGCCTGGGTGAGAGCCGCCGGATCCGGCAGCGGGTGCCTGCCCTGCTGGGCTGTGCCATGCCCGGCAAGTTCTGTTTCCAGATCCACAAAAACCGCGCCGGGGATGTGCCCGCGGAGGTAGGGACCGCGGCCATGCGGACCGCCCAGCGTCCAGCGGACGTCCAACAGCACCGTCCGCATACCCGCCTGCATCCGCTCCCGGAGCGCGGCTGCATCGATCAGAGTCTTCACGGCATCTCCCTCAGTCATCGTTCAGAGCCAGTTCTTGCGTTTAAACACCGTATACAGGATCACCGACAGCGCAAGCATCACGACCACGGCCACCGCCACGCCCCATTGCGTGTCGACGCCCGGATATGGCACATTCATGCCATAGAAACCGGTGATCGCCGTGGGGACCGCGATAATGGCAGCCCAGCTGGTCACTTTCTTCATGATGATGTTCATATTGTTGCCCTGAATGGTCAGGTAGGTCTGCAGAACGTTGTTGACCATGTCCCTGGCCGATTCGGTCCAGTCCACCGCGCGAAGCACATGGTCATAGACGTCCTGGAAATACGGCAGCAGTTCCGTGTTCGCCGCGCCCGCAGCATTCTGCGGGGCGGATTCATGGCGCAGCACGGCGCTGAGCACCTCCCGCATTGGCACCAGCACCCGGCGCAGAACCGTCAGCTCCTTGTGCAGCCGGAAGCTGCGCAATTGGATGTCCTGCGGCCGGCGGGCAAAAAGCAGCGAGCCCAGATCGTCGGCAGAGCCGTCAAAGGCCTCTGCCGCCTCGAGCTGCCTATCCACCAGGTAATCGAGCAGGCTGTACACCAAAAAACCCGATCCGCTGTGGCAGATATCGGCGTTTTCGTCCGCCCGGGTTAACACCTCTTCGGCGTCAAACCCAGTCCCGCCGGGCACCACCACCACTACATTGTCGGTGATGAAAGCGGAGACCTCGGTAGTCCGCAGCCTCAGGTCGGTACCCTGGCCTGGGTCCCCGTCAGGATCCTCCCCCGCATCCTCATCCGGACCGCGTCCCCGCGCCGTAGCCGGCGCTGCATCCGGATTCCCGCGGGACTCCTCGTCCTCGCGAACCTCGCTGGCTTCGCGAACCTCGGTGACGTAGGCGTTAAGGAAGAAATGGTCTCCGTACGTCTCCAATTTGGGCCGCTGCCGTGTCCCCAACACATCTTCCACGGCCAGTTTGTGGAAGCCCAGCTGATCCCGCAGCGCCTCGATGGTCTGCGGATCAGGGGAATCCACATCCACCCAGATCGTCGCGTCCTGGTCCTTCGCCAGCCGGCCCAGCTGGTTCACCTCAATCTTTTCATCCGTAACCCGGCCGTTACGGTAGACCCTGATTCGTAGCATTGAACCACTCTAGCCAGCATCCAGCTGCGCCAATCGCGGTGCCGGCTGCCCCGCCCGTGCAGCTGGGCCGTGCACTAAAAACGCCCCTACCTGCAAAAGCCGCGCTCAAAGACCGTGCAGCAAGGGTGTGCAATAAGCTGACCAGTATGCATACCGTCAGCGACACTTCCGCGCGCACCTGGGCGGATGACGCCCTCCGCCGCATCATGGCCGAAAACAACCGCTCTGCCGACACGCACCTGTACGCGGTGCCACTGCCGGAGTCCTGGGGCGTGCAGCTGTACCTCAAAGACGAGTCAACGCATCATTCCGGCAGCCTCAAGCACCGCCTGGCCCGCTCGCTGTTCCTGTTCGGGTTGGTCAACGGCTGGATACGCGAAGGCACCACGATCGTGGAGGCAAGCTCCGGCAGCACCGCCGTCTCCGAGGCCTACTTTGCCCGGATGCTTGGCCTTCCGTTTATCGCCGTCATGGCGAGCACCACCAGCCCGGAGAAGACCGCCCTGATCGAACAATCCGGCGGCCGCTGCCATTTCGTGGAGCGTGCGGACCAGGTCTACAGCGTCGCTGCCGGGCTGGCCGCTGATTGCGGAGGCCACTACATGGACCAATTCACCTACGCGGAACGAGCCACAGACTGGCGCGGTAACAACAACATCGCCGAATCCATCTTCGGCCAGCTCGCCCTGGAGGAGCATCCCATCCCCCGCTGGATCGTCGTCGGTGCCGGCACCGGTGGCACCAGCGCCACCGTCGGGCGCTACCTGCGCTACAGCCGGCACGCCACATCACTGGCCGTGGTCGACCCGGAGAACTCCGCGTTCTACCCCGCGTGGAAGACCGGCAACACCCAGCACACAACGGGGATGCCCTCCCGCATTGAAGGCATCGGCCGGTCCCGGATGGAACCGAGCTTCGTCCCCTCCGTGATCGACCACATGATCCAGGTCCCGGACGCCGCATCGGTTGCCGCCATGGTGCACCTGCGTCAGCTCACCGGCCTGTTCGCCGGTCCCTCCACCGGCACCAATCTCTGGGGTGTCTGGCAGCTTATCGCGCAGATGATCGCCAACGGCGAGCGCGGCAGCGTCGTGTCCCTGATGTGCGACGGCGGCGAAAGGTATGCGGGCAGCTACAACAATCCCGTGTGGCTGGCAGAGAAAGGACTCGAACCCGGCGCCCACACCGCCACTATCGAGCGCTTCTTCGAAACCGGCCGCTGGGACGGCTGATTTTCCGTCCCTCCGGCTGTCCGGGCCCGTTGCAGGAGTGGCTAACAGGCTGCGCTTGTGACGCTGGTGCCTTATCCGCCCGGGGTCAAGGTTCTCGTCTGCCGCGGGTGCAGGGAGCATAACAGGAAGACTTTCAACTCGTCACCTGCGCTCTCACCTGTCGCCTGTCGCCCAGAGCTCACGGGCAGGCTCCTGTTGAGTCTTCAATGGCTTTGCGATAGCGCGCAGCTTGCCGAGGTCCACCCCGTGATCGTCGCGGTATTTCCCGTTCACCGCCATGCCGTTGGGTTCTCCAGCGCAGCCAATTCAGCCATCACATCAGCCACCGTCGTCATGGCCATGGTCGGCTGGCCCATCTCGCACTCCCGTACAGCACACGGAAGGTTCAGCCTACTCGGAAGGCACTTCGAGCCAGCGGACGAGCCGGCCGTATCGATCCAGCAAAAGTCAGACCCGCGCCCGAAGT
>JBBSSN010000189.1:0-4859 GCA_038242035.1 Actinomycetales bacterium | reverse complement strand
AGGCCAATCATGAGTGTAAAGGCAGGATACGTGAGCGTGCAGTCCCGGACTGAGGCAGAAAAAGACGAGCAGGGCGTCTATAACTTCGCACAGATGGAGGCCAAGTGGCCGGCCGTCTGGGACGACCTAAAAATCTTCACGCCGCTGGACGACGGTTCCAAGGAACGCCGGTACGTGCTGGACATGTTCCCCTACCCCTCGGGCGATCTGCACATGGGGCACGCTGAGGCCTTTGCGATGGGCGATGTCGTGGCCCGATACTGGCGCCAGCAGGGCTTCGATGTGCTGCACCCGATCGGCTGGGACTCCTTCGGTCTGCCGGCGGAAAATGCCGCCATCGCCCGCAATGCCCACCCCAGCGAGTGGACCTACACCAACATCGATACGCAGGCCGCGTCCTTCCGCCGCTACGCCATCTCGGTGGACTGGTCCAGACGGCTGCAGACCTCCGATCCGGCGTACTACCGCTGGACTCAGTGGCTGTTTAAGCGCTTTTACGAGCGGGGACTGGCCTACCGCAAGAATTCTCCGGTCAACTGGTGCCCGAAGGACCAGACCGTGCTGGCCAATGAGCAGGTGGTCAACGGCGCCTGTGAACGGTGCGGTACGCAGGTCACCAAGAAATCACTGAACCAGTGGTACTTCCGGATCACCGAGTACGCGGACCGGCTGCTCGAGGACATGAACGAACTCAAGGGGCACTGGCCCGAGCGCGTCCTGGCGATGCAGCGCAATTGGATTGGCCGTTCCGAGGGCGCCCATGTGCGCTTTGTCATCGAAGCAACGCATGACCAGCCCGAACACGAGGTTCCGGTCTTCACCACCCGGCCGGACACGCTCTACGGTGCGACCTTTTTTGTGGTGGCAGCCGACGCGCCCCTGGCCGAACAACTGGTGACCGCGGAACACGCCCAGGCGCTGACCGAATACCGCGAACAGGTCAAGAAGCTCAGCGAGATCGAACGGCAGTCCACCGAGCGCGACAAGACCGGGGTGTTCACCGGGCGGTATGCCGTCAATCCGCTCAACGGCGAGAAGCTCCCGGTTTGGGCCGCTGATTACGTGCTGGCGGACTACGGCACCGGGGCCATTATGGCCGTGCCGGCTCATGACCAGCGGGACCTGGACTTTGCCCGGGCGTTTGCTCTGCCCGTGCGCGTGGTGCTGGACACCGGGCAGGAAGATCCTGCCGTTTCCGGTCTGGCGGCCACTGGTGAGGGTGTACTTGTGAACTCGGGGGAGCTGGACGGTCTGGCCAAGGACGAAGCCATTTCCGCCGCCGTCGGCATTCTCCAGCGCCACGGCACGGGGGAGAAGTTCGTCAATTTCCGGCTGCGCGACTGGCTGCTCAGCCGGCAGCGGTTCTGGGGAACGCCGATCCCGATCATCCACTGCGGTGCCTGCGGCGAAGTACCTGTTCCGGACGAGCAGCTGCCCGTGACGCTGCCCGCCGATCTGCGCGGCGAGGACCTTTCACCCAAGGGCACGTCTCCGCTCGCGGCGGCGGAAGCCTGGGTCAATGTCAGGTGCCCGCGGTGCGACGGCCCGGCCAAGCGGGACACGGACACGATGGACACGTTTGTCGATTCCTCGTGGTATTTCCTGCGCTTTACCTCCCCGGAGTTCATGGGAGGTCCGTTTGACCCGCAGAAGGCCAACCAGTGGATGCCGGTGGGGCAGTACGTCGGCGGGGTGGAGCACGCGATTCTGCACCTGCTGTATGCGCGGTTCTTCACCAAGGTGATCCATGACATGGGAATGCTCGACGCCGACGAGCCGTTCAGCGCGCTGCTGAACCAGGGGCAGGTGCTCAACGGTGGCAAGGCGATGAGTAAATCGCTGGGCAACGGAGTCGATTTGGGCCGGCAACTGGACAAATATGGCGTGGACGCGATTCGGCTGACCATGGTGTTCGCCGGTCCACCGGAGGACGAGGTGGACTGGGCGGACGTCTCGCCCTCGGGTTCGGTCAAGTTTCTGGCCCGCGCATGGCGGTTGGGGAACGATGTGACCAGCCCCGTCGGCGCCGATCCGGCAACCGGGGACCGCGCCCTGCGCGCGGTCACTCATCGGACCGTCGCGGACGCGACCGAACTGATGAAGCAGCACAAATTCAACGTTGTGGTGGCTAAGCTGATGGAACTGGTCAACGCCACCCGCAAGGTCATAGATGCCGGTGCCGGCGGAGCTGATCCGGCGGTCCGGGAAGCAGCCGAGACGGTCGCCGTCGTCCTGAGTCTTTTTGCCCCGTACACGGCAGAGGATCTGTGGAACCGGCTCGGACGCGAGGCGTCCGTAGCCAATGTCGGCTGGCCCGCGGTGGAGGCGGAGCTGTTGGTCCAGACGACGGTGACCGCGGTGGTACAGGTCCAGGGCAAGGTGCGCGACCGGCTGGAAGTCTCACCCGATATTTCCGAGGACGAGCTGCGCACGCTGGCCCTGGCATCCCAGCCGGTCACCAAGGCGCTGGACGGCCGCGGGGTGCGTACGGTGATTGTGCGTGCCCCCAAACTGGTCAACATCGTTCCCGCTTAGGCCGCGGCATTTTGTCCCAGCGTGAGCCGGCGGTCTTGTCCTGGCTGCGCGACCAGCTTGCCCGAAGGCGTCCCGGGCAGGATCCGCTGGCGGTTCGTCCCGATGTGGCAGTCATCACCGACTCCGCGTCCGGACTCCCGCTCGACTGGGCTTCCTCCCTGCCCGACGACGGCCGGCTCACGATCGTGCCAATGCCGGTACTCGTGGGGACGGAAATTTTCGGTGAGGGCATGGACGATCTTGCTGAGGCCATTGCCGTCGCGCTGGCGGCCGGGCGGCCGGTGAAGACCTCCCGCCCCTCGCCAGGGCAGTTTGAACGCGCGTATCTTGCGGCCAGTTCTGCTGGATTTGCCGCTGCCGTCTCGGTGCATATTTCCGGCGGATTGTCCGGCACGGTGGAAGCTGCACGCCTTGCGGCCTCGCGCGTTGACTTCCCCGTCGAAATCGTGGACAGCGGAACCGCCGGCATGGCGCAGGGGTTCGGCGTGCAGGGCGCGTTGCTCGCTGCTGCGGCAGGGCTGGATGCCGCCGGTGTTGTCGGTGCAGCCGGAGAGGAGCTGGCGGCGGCCCGCATTTACTTTTATGTTCCCAGCCTGGATCAGTTGCGCCGCGGCGGCAGAATAGGCACGGCAGCCTCATGGCTGGGAACGGTCCTCGCCATTAAACCGCTGCTCTCCATCCAGGACGGGAAAATCGTACCCCTTGAGCGGGTTCGATCCGCCGGCCGGGCCATCGCCCGTTTGGAGGAACTGGTACTGGCGGACGTTGCGGCCAGGCCCGCCGGCACGGCAAAGGCCGCCGTCCATCACTTCGGTAATGAGTCCCAGGCGCGGGAGTTCGCCCAGCGGTTGCGCACGGCCGCCCCGGAGCTGGCCGAAATTGGCATTACCCCTCTGCCCGCTGTGCTGGCCGCTCATGCAGGCCTCGGTGTCCTGGCCGTCATCGTCGGGGGCCCGCCCACCCGCAGCTGACCGGATGACCATCCCGGGACCCGCGATTTCAACCCGGCGGACGCGGAACGGGCCGGATTTGGGGTCTGAGGAGGATCAGTACGGAAGCTCACGTTTACGGCGCGCGCGGCCAACAATGACTTTTCCGCACCGTGGTGCAAGTACTTATCGCTTCCCCCTCGGTGTTGTTTTCAACGTTCGCGACGGCATAGATCGGGGCGGGGGGTCCTGAATCGGGATAGGCAGGTTGTCAGTCACTCGCCTAGGGTGGGAGTTGGACGAAAGGAGCATTTCATGAAGAAAATCCTCATGGTACTGACCAGCGTTTCCGAGATCGGCGATACGGGAGAGAAGACCGGCTACAACGTGGCCGAGGCTGCGCATCCCTGGAAGGTCTTCAAGGATTCCGGGCATTTCGTCGACTTTGCGTCCATCCAGGGCGGCCAGCCCCCGAGCGACGAGGTGGACTCGGAAGATCCCATCCAGGTTGCCTTCACTCAGGACGAGACCACGCGCGCCGGTCTCTACAACACGGCCCGCGTCGACGTCGTTGATCCGGAACAGTACGACGCCGTCTTCCTCGTGGGAGGCCACGGCACTATGTGGGACTTTCCGGACAGCGAAGGCCTGCAGAACCTGGTGACCAGCGTCTACAAGGCCGGCGGCGTGGTGGGCGCGGTCTGCCACGGACCGGCCGGCTTGATGAACGTGGAATTGGAGAACGGGCTCCGCCTGGTCAATGGCCGGAAGGTGGCCGCCTTCACCAACGACGAGGAGGTTGCCGCAGGGAAGGATAAAGTCATCCCGTTCTTCCTGGCAGACCGGCTCGAGGAACTCGGCGCGACCCACGTCTTGGCCGACGTCTTCGAGGAGAAAGTCGTGGTCGATGACCGACTGGTGACCGGCCAGAACCCAGCGTCCGCGGCCGGCGTGGCCAAGGAGATGGAGAAGCTTCTGGCAGAGGTCATCCATCAGGAAAAAGCCGAGGAACAGCACGAGTCAGAAGCCCTGCGTGCAGAGAAGGACGCCACGAAGGCGGCGGCCGCGGCGGCGGCGGCAGACGCGGAGCACTGACGCTAACAGCGCACTGAAACTGACGGCCGCCCGGACGACGGGGCGGCCGTCAGTTGTCGTTTCCGGCAAGCTCGGCGATGGCGGCTAATGTTTACAGGTGATTGAATCGCGCCAACTTTAGTGAAGGCGTCAGCATGGTTGTTCCGCGCCAAAGCGATGCGACGGCGCTGGCTAGTCGCAGCCTAGAGAGACCTTAGCGGAAGGCCCGTTCGCCGGGCTATCATCGATGCTGTGCTGCTCGACGACAAATTTTCGACGATATTGATCCCCGTTTCGGACGCGGCCCTGGAACAGCTTGTT
>JBBSSN010000188.1:0-4862 GCA_038242035.1 Actinomycetales bacterium | reverse complement strand
TGGAAATAACGTAGCTGTTGGTGCCCTCCAACGTCATGGGTCCGGGATTGGGGGCTAGCCTGGACCGCGTCAGCATGCTGCTGCGAATCCAGCGGTCACTATTCGTCAGCATGCCGCTCCTTCCCCAGCCGGTTCCCTGACCGCGGATTTAATCGACGGTGCAGCTCTAGTAGCGGTAGTGCTCTGACTTGTACGGGCCGGCCACATCCAGTCCCAGATAGTCCGCCTGCTCTTGGTTGAGTTCGGTCAGTTCGACGTCCAGCGCATCCAGATGCAGCCGGGCAACCTTTTCGTCGAGGATCTTCGGCAGCACGTAGACCTCATTGCGGTAGGCCGGATTTCCATCGGCATCACTGTGCCCGTGCTTGCTGAAGATTTCGATCTGCGCGATGGTCTGGTTGGCGAACGAATTGCTCATCACGAAGGATGGATGGCCGGTGGCATTTCCCAGGTTCAGCAGTCGCCCCTCGGAGAGCACAATGATGGACCGCGGCTCTTCCGCCGCACTGGACCCGCCGTCGTCGAACACCCATTCATGCACCTGCGGTTTGATTTCGACTTTCCTGATGCCCGGGATCCGTGCCAGGCCGGCCATGTCAATCTCGTTGTCGAAATGGCCGATGTTGCCGACGATTGCCTTGTTCCGCATTCCGGCCATGTGCGCGGCGGTGATGACGCCCTTGTTGCCGGTGGTTGTGATGAAGATATGCCCCTCGCTGAGGACCGATTCCAGCTTCGCCACCTGATAGCCGTCCATGGCCGCCTGCAGCGCACAGATCGGGTCGATTTCGGTCACTATCACGCGTGAGCCTTGCCCCCGCAGTGCTTCCGCCGCGCCCTTTCCGACGTCGCCGTACCCGCAGACGACGGCGACCTTGCCGCCCATCAGCACGTCAGTCGCGCGGTTGAGGCCATCCGGAAGTGAATGCCGGATGCCGTATTTGTTGTCGAACTTACTCTTGGTGACGGAGTCATTGACATTGATGGCAGGAAAAAGCAGTTTCCCCGCCTCGGCAAGCTGGTAGAGCCGCATGACGCCCGTGGTGGTTTCCTCGGTGACACCGCGGATACCACGCGCAACCCGGGTCCACTTTTGCCCGTCCAGTGCGAGGGTATCCCGCAGCACGTCAAGAAATATCCGATACTCCTCGGGGTCGGCGTCGGTTCCTGCCGGGACCTCTCCCGCGGCTTCGAATTCCACGCCCTTGTGCAGCAGCATGGTGGCGTCTCCGCCGTCGTCAAGGATCATGTTCGGGCCCAGCTGCGGGTCGGTGTCCGCGCCGGGCCAGCTCAGGATCTGTTGGGCCGTCCACCAGTAGTCCGCAAGTGTCTCGCCCTTCCAGGCAAAAACCGGGACGCCACGCGGATCGTCGACGGTGCCAGGCCCGACGACGACGGCGGCGGCGGCTTCGTCCTGCGTCGAGAAGATGTTGCAGGAGGCCCAGCGGACCTGCGCGCCGAGGGCCACCAGCGTTTCAATGAGCACGGCGGTCTGCACCGTCATGTGCAGCGACCCGGCGATCCGGGCGCCCCGCAGCGGCGCGCTGGCACCGAATTCGGCCCGCAGTGACATGAGCCCGGGCATTTCATGTTCGGCCAGCCGGATCTGGTGGCGTCCCGCCTCGGCAAGGCTAAGGTCGGCGACTTTGAAGTCGGCCGTATCGACCCTCCGGTGCTCAGAAGACAGGTCGGAAGAAAGCTCGGAAGTCATCTGTTTAGTTCCTTAATTTCAGCTGGAAGGACGATCACTTAACGAGGTTGCCCCTGGCTGGCCGGCCGTGGGCGATTGGCCCGAAGACTGCGGGTCATGCTGGTCGGAACCGGCGGCAACGGCGGCGGCAACCTGTTCCGCGCGCAATAACAGCACTATCTGGTCCTCGATCCGGTAGCGCAACGGCTGACCGTCAGGGCCGGGGGCGGTGCTGACCAGATCGTCACCGTCCTGCACCAGCGATGACCTCGTCACGGGGCATCGCAGCAAAACCAGGAGTTCGTCTCTGACATGCGGCACCGGTGCACTCCCTCACAAAAGCAATCGAAAAGAACTGGCAAACGTGCAACAGAGATCTGCGTCGGACGCTTCATCTGTCCACAAGCCTAGTCCCGCGCGTTCAGTCCCGCAGAATGCGCAAATGACTGCGCCGGCCCGGCACGGCCGCGGGGGCGCCGGCAGGGGGCTCCAGCGTCGACTTCAAGCCCCGCTGTACCAGCGGTGCGGGCTCCCCTGCGGGAGTCCCCGCCGCCTCACGAACGGCGTCGACCAGGGCGAGCAGATCATCGGGCCCGGGGCCGGCCGGGGTCGAGGGCATTGCGAGCCGCAGCACTTCCCAGCCGCGCGGCACGCTGAGCCGTCCCGCATGCAGCGGACACAAGTCGTAACAATGCGGTTCGGCAAAAGTAGCCAGCGGCCCCAAGACCGCCGTGGAATCCGCATACACGTACGTCAAAGTCGCGATTGCCGATTCCCGGCAGCCGGATCTTGAGCACATGCGCATGGTTCCCACGGTTTCCAAGATTACCCGTCTTTGGCTACCGGCGCGTTCAGACTCGCGGGAACCTGCCACGTGCCGGTATTCGTGGGACGGCCCTCCGGATGAAACAATGGTGTCAAATAAGGAGCACGTTCTTGGAAATCTTCCTCATCATCGCCGCGGTCGTCGTGGTATGGGCATTGGCCGTTCTGGTCATCATCAGGTTCATGATGGGTGCCCAAAAGAACCGGCGTGCCCAGCGAATGGCCGAAGCAGAGCATGACAGGCGGCGTGAAGCGAAACGCGGCACAAACAAAGATGCTGCTTAGCGATGATGGCCAATGACGGTGGATGGGTCCGGCTGGTCGATTAATATCTCCGCGGAGGCCTAGAGTCGGTGTATGCAGTTCAAGTCCAATGACGGCTTCATCATCAACCTTGAAACGGCCACTGCCGGCGGACCGCCGGGACGCGTGCGTGCGTTCCACGCACGTCACCGGAACCGTCATGACCGGGGGCTGCGCGGCGAATTGCTGCTCCCGGCGCTGCCCGGCTCGCTCACCCGGGCGGAAAAATTCACCGAACTTCTGATGGACTCAGCCGAACGGCTCAGCGAACTCTGGGGCGCGGCCCTTGGCTCGGTCGAATTCGCCGTCGAGGACATTCCGGTCTCCCTGGAGCGTCTGACCGGCACCGGGGAACGCGTGCCGATGGCACTGTTCCAGGCCGCCACCGCCGAAGCTCCCGCAGTAATCACACTCTATCGGCGTCCCATTGAACAGCTGGCCGATACTCCGGACGAGCTGGGGGAAATCATCCATGAGGTGGTGATCGAGCAGGTTGCCGGTCTGCTCAACCTGTCCCCGGACGCCGTAGACCCGGCCTACCGCAGGTTTCGCCGGTACTGACCGGATCAGCACCCGCTGTCAATACCCCAGAATTACCTTAAGGTCCTGCGGACCGGAAACGCCCCGAGGGACGCCGAGGACGGAAACAGCCGCTTTGTCCTTGCTACCCAGCACCTGCGCGCCGTACGCCGCGTCCCCGGTGGCGGAGACAACAAACCCTGCAACGGCCTCGCCGGCCAACTGTGCCGGGTCCACCGTCAGGGTGGTTCCCCCGGCGACGTCGACAGTCTTCACGGGCAGGAACCCGCCGCTGAGTGAAACCGGCGTCAGCGAGATTTTCGCCCGGCCTGCCGGAACGCCAAAGACGAGCGTGGAGAGTACTCCCTGCGGTACGGTAATCAGCTGGCCATCCCCCAATTTGCCCCCGGCCCCGGCCGAACCGAAGTCAACGGGCTCACCGGCCTTGAGCGCGCTTGCTACCCGGGCGGTTGCTGTAAACGCAACATCCGATCCGACATCAAGGGTATAAGTTCCCGCAGGCAGCCCGGTGAGCGAAAGCTCGGAAACACCACCGGCTTTCGCGGTAAAGACCCCTCCCCCCGGCAACTGCTGCTGCCCGCTGGGACCGTAGACCTTGACCTGGACAAGTGCGTCCGCGCTGCCCGGAACCGTGATCTGCAGTGCGGCCCCGGCGTCAGCGTAGCCCGGTTGTCCTGCCACCGCGGTAGCCAGAGCCGGCTCCTGAACCGCCACGCCGGTGACCACCTGTCGAGGCGCCGGCGCGCTGACCGGAGAGATGACTTCCACTCCACCGGGAGTCAGTCCGCGCAGAACCGACTGTTGGATCGTTGCCGCAACGGGGCCGCCGGTGCTCTTTAGCCGCATCGAAAGGTTTGACTCCCCGGCGGCTAGCCCGGCAAGAACTACGGATCTGCTCGTTCCCGCCGGGACCAACAGACCCTTGGCTCCGGGCGCCTGGACGGGTCCCTTATCCCCGAAGAGATCAAGATTCACCGTCGCGGCCGTCTGTGACGGGTTCGAAATATTCAAAATAGCCGTACGGCCCACCGTGGTGCTGGCGCCGGCCAGCCATAGGTCGTTTGCCGGCCGCTGGCAGTTGTCCGCGGCCAGACCGGCGAGGTCGCCATCCGGCGCGGCATAGGCCATGACGGCTCCAATGGAGGTGCGCTTGTCCCCGAGCGGATCCGCCCGTAGCACGGATGCCCCCGCGACCGCCTGGCTTTTGAGCACCGCTGTCTTGCGGTTCTCCGCAGTGGCAGCCGAGCCGGCAGTGGCTCCAGCCGTGCCGGCGGCGCTGGCGCTGGCCGGCCCGCTTGCTGCGGCTTTGGCCAACAGTGCCAGTGGCTCCCCCGCACCCAGCGGGCTCAGAGCACTGCCAGGTATCACGCCGTCGGGCGAGCTGAGCACCAAGGCGGTAACCGTGGAACTGGAGCTGCTGGAGGCCGCCGAAAACTGCGGATCCGTTCCGGCCACCGAGCCGTCCAGCAGCCGCGCCGGCCCCGGGCAGGCGGCCGTGCTCTGC
>JBBSSN010000187.1:0-4892 GCA_038242035.1 Actinomycetales bacterium | reverse complement strand
GGGTTGGCCCGATGGTCCGGGCGCGGGGTTAGCCGAAGAGCGGGGATCCAATGAACGGGTCGACGGCCAGGGCCAGGAAGACCAGCGTCAGGTAGCTGATCGAGCCGTGGAACACTTTCATGGCCCCCTTGTTGGTGACCTCGTCATGGCGGGCATGGTTATACAACTTATGCGCCTCATAGAGGAACCACACGCCCGCGGCCAGTGCCACCACACTGTAAACGATGCCTGCCCTGCCCAGCGGGATCAACAACAGCGAGCAGACCACCATGGCCCAGGTGTAGAGGACTACTTGAACGGCGACGATCCTTGACCCGGCGATGGCACCGAGCATAGGAACCTTGGCGGCGTTGTAATCATCGCTGTAGCGCATCGACAGCGGCCAGTAGTGCGGCGGTGTCCACAGGAAGATCACCATGAACAAGATCACGGCCGGCCAGTCAAGGGAGTTGGTGACGGCCGCCCACGCAATGAAGACGGGCATGCAGCCGGCGGCCCCGCCCCAAACAATGTTCTGCGAGGTGCGGCGTTTAAGGATGAGCGAATAGACCACGACGTAGAGGAATATTGCGGCGACGCCGAGCATTCCCGTGAGCGGATTGGCGCCGAACCACAAAACGGCAATGGCAGCAACGGCCAGAACCCAGGAAAAGATCAGCGCCTCCCTGGGCGACACGGCACCGGTCACCAGCGGCCTGTTTTCGGTCCGGTGCATGAGTTTGTCGATGTCGCGGTCGATATAGCAGTTGAAGGCGCCCGAGCTGCCCGCCGCCAACGCACCGCCGACCATTGTCGCGACCATCAGCCAGATATCCGGGACGGCCCGGGCGGCGAAAAACATGGTCGGCAAAGTGGTGACCAGCAACAGCTCGATCACCCGGGGTTTAGTCAAGGCCACGTACGCCTTGACTTTGCCGCCGAACCCTAGGGTGCCCCTCGGGACGGCGGGGGCGATCGGGGTATCAGTTGCACTCACGGAAGGTCACCATGTTCTATCTGCGTCGTTCTAGCTGTGTCGTTCTAGCTGTGTCGTTCTAGCTGTGTCGTTCAGTGGCCCATTCACCGGCCCGGGCGTCACCGTCGAGGTCAATCGAGGTAAGCCCAGCAGCCAAAGCCCAAAGTATCCCTATTATCATAGCCGGGATCGCGCTACGGCCCGCGTCCGGCCGCCCATCGTTTGTTAACCCGCGGTTGGGCAACGTTACGTCCGGGAATGCTGCACGCCGACGGGCTCAGTGTCCCCCAGAGGCCTTAAGGACTAAGGTGGAAATTAGCGAGAAAAGATCTGTTTCGACGGTGAACAGCGGCTGCTGACGGGGAATTGCAGGACCTCCCCGCTGCGGAGGGGTGCCGTAAGGTGCCTGCGCGTGATCCGTACACACCGAACGAGAGGGCCTCATACGTGGCACATCTGGAAGAAGAAGCACTGTCATGGACCACATTGGACCAGCGCGCCGTGGATACGATCCGCGTGCTGGCGGCGGACGCGGTTCAGAAAGTCGGCAACGGACACCCCGGGACAGCCATGAGCCTTGCACCGGCCGCCTATCTTCTGTTCCAGAAGCTGCTCCGCCACGATCCATCGGACCCGCAGTGGACCGGCCGCGACCGTTTCGTTTTGTCCCCCGGACACACCTCGCTGACGCTCTACATTGAATTGTTCCTCTCCGGCTACGGCCTGGAGCTGAAGGACCTGGAAGAACTGCGGACCTGGGGCTCCAAGACACCCGGCCACCCCGAATACCGGCACACCAAGGGTGTGGAAATCACCACTGGCCCGCTGGGCCAGGGACTGGCGTCCGCCGTCGGCATGGCGTTTTCCCAGCGCCGGGACCGCGGCATGTACGATCCGGACGCGCCGGCCGGATCGAGCCCGTTCGATCACACAATTTGGGCGTTCGCGTCCGACGGCGACATGCAGGAGGGCGTGACGAGCGAGGCGAGTTCGCTGGCCGGCCACCAGGAACTCGGCAATATGGTGGTCCTTTATGACCAGAACCATATTTCCATTGAAGACGACACGGACATCGCCTTCTCCGAGGACGTGCTGAAGCGGTACGAAGCGTACGGCTGGCATATTCAGCGGGTGGACTGGACCAAGACCGGCGAATATGTCGAAGACGTCCAGGAGTTGTACTCGGCTCTGCTGGCGGCCAAGGCGGAGACGTCCAAGCCGTCGATCATCGCCCTGCGCAGCATTATCGGCTGGCCGGCCCCTACCTTGCAGAACACGGGCAAGGCCCACGGCTCCGCGCTCGGCGCCGATGAGGTTGCGGCCACCAAGAAGCTGCTTGGCTTCGACCCGGAGAAGTCCTTTGTGGTGGAGCCGGAGGTTTTGGCGCACGCCCGTGAGGTCAAGACGCGCGGCAGGGAACTGCGCGCCGACTGGGAAAAGGGCTTCGCCGGCTGGAAGGAAGCGCACCCGGAACAAAACGAGACCCTGGAACGCATCGCCGCCCGGAAGCTGCCGCAGGGGTGGGACAAAAAGCTCCCGACCTTCAAGGCCGGCGAGGACGTTGCCACCCGCAAGGCGTCCGGAAAGGTGCTGAATGCGATTGCCGCAGAGCTGCCGGAACTATGGGGCGGCTCGTGTGACCTGGCCGAATCGACGAACACCGCGTTCGAGGGCAGCGCGTCGTTCATCCCGGCAGGCAAGCAGACCGAGCTGTGGAAGGGAAACCCGTACGGGCGGACCCTGCACTTCGGCATCCGGGAGCACGCGGCGGCAGCGATAGTCAACGGCATTGTGATGCACAGCAGTTCCCGTGCCTTCTCCGCTACCTTCCTGATCTTCAGCGACTACCAGCGGCCGGCGGTCCGGCTCGGCGCGCTGATGGGAGTGCCGTCCATTTACGTTTGGACGCATGATTCGATCGGGCTCGGTGAGGACGGTCCGACCCACCAGCCGGTGGAGCAACTCGCAGCGTTGCGGGCCATTCCGGGTCTGGACGTAGTCCGTCCCGGGGACGCCAACGAGGTTTCCATCGCGTGGCGGACCATTTTGGAAAACACGGAGAATCCCGCCGGTATCGTCCTGACCCGTCAGAACATCCCCACCTTCGACCGCGGCGAGGGGGAAGCGGACGGTGACACCTTCGGCTCAACCGAGGGCGTCGCACGGGGCGGTTATATCCTGGCGGAGGCGTCCGACGGCGGCAGGAGCGTGACGCCGCAGGTCATCATCATCGGCACGGGCTCCGAGGTGCAGCTGGCCGTGCAGGCCCGGGAAGCGCTGCAGACCCAAGGCATTCCCACCCGCGTCGTCTCGATGCCCTGCCTGGAATGGTTCAACAAACAGGATGCACAGTACCGCGAGCTGGTTCTGCCCACCACCATCAAGGCACGGGTATCCGTGGAGGCCGGCATCGCGCAGTGTTGGCACCAGCTGGTCGGAGATAACGGACGCACGATTTCGCTGGAGCATTTCGGCGCATCTGCCGACTACAAAACCCTCTTCCGTGAATTCGGCATTACCGCCGAGGCAGTCACCGCGGCAGCCAAGGAGTCCCTCGCTGCGGTCAACGGTGGAACCGGCTCCCCCGCGCAGGAGTCCCTGAGCAAAACCTCGGCAGCCCCCTCAGGTGCGAGCTCTTCGTCCACCGGAGATCAAAAGTAACGTCAGAACTTAATACAGTACTTAATACAGTGCGATCTTGAATACAGCGCGATCTAAGGAGCCAACAGCAATGACCACCACCCATTCCGAACAGACCAACCGGACGTCCACCACAGCTGCGCTGTCCGATGCCGGGGTTTCGATCTGGCTCGATGATCTCTCCCGCGAGAGCATCGTTACCGGTGACCTCCTTAACCTGATTAAGGAGAGCAACGTCGTCGGGGTCACGACTAACCCGACCATCTTCGCCGGCGCACTTGCCAACGGAGAGTCCTACGCCAGCCAGGTTGCCTGGTTGGCCGCCGCCAAGGCTGACTTGGACACGGCCGTTTTCAAGATCACCACCGATGACGTGACGGCCGCCTGCGATGTGTTCGCTGCAACAGCGGAGGCCACGAACGGAGTTGACGGCCGCGTCTCCATCGAGGTGGATCCGCGGCTGGCCCGGGACACTGCGGGCACGGTTGAGAACGCCAAGAAGCTCTTTGACAAGGTGGGGCGCTCCAACGTCTTCATCAAAATCCCGGCCACCGAAGAGGGCCTTGGAGCCATCACCGCAACCCTGGCCGCGGGAATCAGCGTTAACGTCACGCTGATCTTCTCGCTGGACCGGTACCGCGGGGTGATCAACGCGTTCATGCTCGGTCTGGAGCAAGCGAAGGAAAACGGCCATGACCTGACGCACCTCCATTCCGTCGCGTCCTTCTTCGTATCCCGCGTGGACAGCGAAATCGATAAGCGCCTGAACAAGATCGGCGGCGCAGAAGCCGCGGCGCTCAAGGGCCAAGCCGGCGTTGCCAACGCCCGCCTGGCCTACCAGATCTACCAGGAGCAGTTCACCTCCGAGCGCTGGCAGCTGCTGGCCGACGCCGGCGCCAGGGCCCAGCGTCCGCTCTGGGCCTCCACGGGAGTGAAAGACCCGTCGTACCCGGACACCATGTACGTCACCGGGCTGGTGGCCGAGAACGTGGTCAATACGATTCCGCGCAAAACCCTCGCCGCCACCCAGGACCACGGCGAAGTCACGGGCGACACGATCACCGGCGGCTACGCCGATGCCAACACAGTGCTGGATCAGCTCGAAAAGGCCGGCGTTCCCTACAACGACGTCGTCGCCCAGCTGGAGACCGAAGGCGTGGACAAATTCATCGTGAGCTGGAATGAACTGCTCGAAACCGTGCAGAAGGCCTTAGACAAAGCCACGGGTTCTGCTCAGTCGGAGGCGTAATTTCATGGCATCTTTAGGCTTCGAGGCAACGGGAGCCGCCCAGCAGGC
>JBBSSN010000186.1:0-4932 GCA_038242035.1 Actinomycetales bacterium | reverse complement strand
GGAAACGGCGTTCTGCTCGCCGCCTACGACGGACGGCCAGACGGCGCTGACGCCCCGTCCGCCAACTCGATCGTGCAGCGGCGCAGCACCGACAACGGAGCGAGCTGGGGTGCTCCGACCTACATCGCCCGCGGACAGGAAAGTTCCGGCGGGTCGCAGCGGTACGGTTTCAGCGACCCGAGCTACGTGGTGGACAAGACGACCGGCACCATCTTTAACTTCCACGTGTATTCCAAAAATCAGGGCTTCGGCGGCAGCGTCATCGGCAACGATGATGCGAATCTCAATGTGATCAGCAGCGAGGTTTCTGTCTCGACCGACGGTGGACTGAGCTGGTCGACGGACCCGGCCAATCAGCCGGCCCTCCCGACGCCGTCGACCTATGCCACCGGTTCCCAGTACGCCGGCTTCGCAGGACCGTTGATCACGAACGTCGTCAAGCCCAACGGCGCCGCCGCCGGCGGCGTCCAAAATGTCGGCGGCGTTGTCAGCATGTTCGCCAGCTCCGGCGAGGGCATCCAGCTTAAATACGGTGCCCACGCGGGGCGGCTGATCCAGCAGTTTGCCGGAAAAATTATCCAGCCTAACGGCGGCATGACGCTGCAGGCGTACAGCGTCTATTCCGATGACCACGGCAGGACCTGGCAGATGGGTTCGCCCACGGGAACGGCGATGGATGAGAACAAGTCCGTCGAGCTCTCCAACGGTAACGTCATGCTGAACTCGCGTGACAGCGCCGGCGGCCACGGCCGCAAAACCGCCATCTCGACTGACGGCGGCGCCAGCTACGGTGCGGTCAGCAATAACGCGTCGCTGATCGACCCGACCAACAATGCGGGCATCACGCGGATGTACCCCGCGGCTGCGTCCGGCTCGACGGATGCGAAGAAGCTGCTGTTCTCCAACGCGGCCAGTACGTCCAGCCGCAGCAACGGCACCGTACGGTATTCCTGCGATGACGGCGCCAGCTGGAGCAGCGCACGCCAATTCAAGCCCGGGGCGATGTCCTATTCCACCATCACGGCCCTGAGCGACGGGACCTTTGGCGTGCTCTACGAGGGGGACAACAACACGATCACGTTCGGCAAATTCGACCAGGCATGGCTTGCCCCGCTGTGCGCAAGCGTTAAAGCGGCTCCCGTTTCGGTGCCCAACGGCGCAAGCACAACGCTGAACTTCAGCATTACCAATAAGGATTCCCAACCGCTTCCGGCCAGTACGCTCTCGCTGCAGGACGCCGTGGACTGGACATCCGATGTAGTCCGGGTTCCGGCCGTCGCGGGCGGCACCACGGCGACGGTCCATCTGCCGGTGACGTCGCCGTCGTACTTGAGAGCCGGCAACCAGACGCTGACCGGTGTGCTCGATACCGGAAGCGCGAAAATTCAGGCGTCGGCTGTGGTGACGATTACCGGAGGGGCAACCGGCAACACTACTGGAGCCTACGTTTTCGGTCAGCGCAATGATGCAGGTCGCGACCTGGCGGCCAGCCCGTATGAGGCAGGCGACGCCGTACCCTACAAATTCAAGGTCTACAGTGCCGGAAACATGACCGAATCGGTCCGTCCGATTTCCGGGAACTTCTTTCCGTTTATTCCGGCCGACGGCGGCGGAAACTGCCGCTTCGGTGCCCTCGCCGTGGGTGCGTCTTACCTGTGCTCAACCCCCAGGCACACGGTGACTGCGACCGAAGCAGCGCAGGGATACTTCGTGCCGACGTCAAGCTGGGTCACCGGCGCGGACAACAACTCGGTGGACCGTACCTTCGCCGTCACAGGAGACGAAGTAGACCTGCTGGTCCGTAATCCGGGGCTCTCCGGTACCGTCAGCGCCCACTGGACCGCGGGGACGCCGGGCTGGCCCTACGCCGTGGCCGGGGACACCATCGCCTACAGCTACACTGTGTCCAACACCGGCAACGTCACGCTCAGCAATCTGGCCGCCGGTGGAATCGGCTTCTCCCAGTCGGCTCTTGGCGTCGGAGAATCCGCCACCGCCACGAGCAGCTACACGTTGACGGATGCGGACATTGCGGCCGGACACGTAGACAGCGTTTCGATTGGCGTGAGTGCCGACAATGGTGCCAAATCCGCGGCACTGCAGCTGATGGGGCAGCCAACCGACCTGAATGTGCAGCCGGTTAAGCCCGGCTACACGCCCGAGTTGTCCGTGCAGAAGCTGAAGGGAACTCCGCCGGTTGATTTAGGACTGGGCACGGAGAAATACCGTACGGGTCAGACGGTGACCGTCCACAACGCCGGCTTCGGCCAGTGGTACTACGTCTACCTGAACAAGCGCAGCACACCGATCGGCTGGTACTTTCCGAACCAGGGCAACAGCTTCGAGTTTGTGCTGCCGGCCGGGGCCAAGAACGGCATGGACGACCTTGTAGTGCTGGATTCGACAGGACATCAGCTGTCCTTCGGTGCCTTCCAGGTGACGCCTTCCGGCAGTAAATAAACACTGCGAGTGCCCGGTAGGCGGCCAGCGAGGGCCGCCGTCGGCTTAACCCCGACGACGGCCCTCGCGGCAGCATAGAGAAGCGGCGGGGGTTTAAACCAGCGGCGCGAGCGCGTCCAGCAGTTGTGTCCGCAGCCGCGCGGAGCGGGTGCTGAAATGCCGCTGCTGGGCGACGTACTCCGATTTTCCCGCTGCGGTCTCGATGGCGATCGGCGGGTAGCCCCAGTCGGCCAGGTCATAGGGTGAAGCCTTCATGTCCATGGTACGGATCTGCCACGATAATTCGAAACAGTCCATGACGAGTTCGCTGGGCAGCGCCGGGCCAAGTTTGTAGGCCCACTTGTAGAGATCCATATTGGCGTGCAGGCACCCCGGTTGCTCCAGATCCCGCTGGTTCTCCCGCGTCGGTTCCAGCTCATTGAGCGGTGCCGCCTGCGGAGTGTAGAAACGGTACGCATCAAAATGCGTGCAGCGGATCCTGCTCTTCTCCACCACCTCGTCCGTCCCTGCGGGACCCAGCCGCAACGACAGATAGTCATGGCGCACCTGGTTGCTTTCCTGCTGATAGACCATGGCCCACTCGTGCAGTCCGAAACAGCCGAACTGGGCCGGCCGGGCGGCGGTGCGCCCCAGAATAATCCGGGTGAAGTCAATCGCCTCCCGGCGCGCGGTACAAAAGGACTCGGCGTCGAAGACCACACCCGGACAATCGTCCGGCAGCCCGGCTGCCCGGCGTTCGCCGTCGTCGGCCATCCGGTAGTGCTTCCAGCCCAGCCTGTCCTGGGCCTGCTGACCTGCCAGGACAACCCCAGCGCCGGGATGCCAGCGGCGAAGCTGTCCGGGTTTTTGCGAGTAATAGGTGAAGAGAAAATCTTCCACCGGATGCTTCAAACCGGCCGAGCGGCGCTGGAGATAGGGGTCTGCATACCGGCCGACCCGCTGCTCGTGAGCCTGCTGCCGTTGCATCCACTGCGCGGGCTGCAGCGCGCGCAGAGCAAGCTGGGGAACCGTCATAGCTCCATTGTCTCAGCAGCCGGCGTCTGATGACCCAGAATTGCCGTGGGCAGCGTTGCCGAGATCAACGAGGTCATGGAGCCGTGCAGGGCTTCGACGTCGGCTTTGTTCAGTCCGAGCTTTGCAGCCATCGTCCCGGGTATGGAAAGCGCACGTTGGCGCAGGGCAACGCCGGTGGAAGTCAGTCCGACGGCAAGAGCGCGTTCGTCGTTTTCTGCCCGGGCACGGCTGACCAAGCCTGCAGATTCCAGCCGCTTCAACAGCGGTGACAAGGTAGCCGGTTCCAGCAGCAACACCGCACTGATGTCCTTGACCGTCTGCGGGCTTTCTTCCCATAAGGCGAGCATCACCAGATACTGCGGGTGGGTGAGGCCCAAGGGTGCCAGCACGGGTTTATAGGCGCCCACCACGCTCCGCGCCGCGACACTCAGAGCGAAACAAAGCTGCCTCTCCAATCGAAGCTCGTCACCGGTCTCTTCCATCAGTCTCTCTCCTGTGGCCATTAGTTAGTGCACTAACTATCACGATACTATTAGCTTCTGGACATCGACTGCACGAACGAGGGGACTACATGCAGGAGAAAAGCTTCGTAGAAAAATTCATGCGGGCCACCGGTAAACTCCGGGCAATTTTTGGCCCCGCTTCCAGCAGTTCGCTCACTCATGAAATGACTGAGGAGAATAAGCAGCTGCTGGAGCGCCAACAGCTCCAGGCCCAGCAGTGGACGGCGGTTCGTCGCCCCGACGGCAGCACCTATCTGGTGCCCAAGGATGCGGACGACCAGTCATTGCGCTGAACAAGCGGAGTGACCGAACCGTCCGGTCCGCGTTATCCCGTCCCGATCCCGCGGTTCGGGCCCATTTGGCGCCAACGGGCGTAAGCTGGGCAGTGTTGGGCATCACCTGAACGGATGAGAGAAGGGGTGTTGGCAATGGCTGAGAAGCAACCCTTAACAGCTAGATTCATGCGGTTCACCGACCATTTGACGAGAGTCTTCGGGCCGGCGGACCGATTGGACTCCGATACGCCGGTGGTTCATCGGCACGACGATTTTGAGAAGGCCTCCGAGGAGGACCTGGCCAACTTCGAGGTTGAAACAGACTCCGAAGGACACCACTATGCGGTGCGTAAAACTCCGCCGGAATGATCCTTGCGCTGGTCTGTTCAGCGCCCCGTGCCACCGTAGACCGTGACTTCATCCTGACCGTCGAGATCAAACGCCTGATGGACGGCGCGCACGGCCGTATCCAGCAGATCCGCCCGAGTCACCACGGAGATACGGATCTCCGAGGTGGAAATCAGGTCGATGTTGACGCCGGCATCGGAGAGGGCCTTGAAGAACCTGTAGGAGACGCCGGGATTGGACCGCATGCCTGCGCCGATCAGTGAGAGCTTGCCGATTTCGTCGTCGTAAATCAGTGAATCGAAGCCTACGGAGTCCTGCGCAGCGCGCAACGC
>JBBSSN010000185.1:0-4959 GCA_038242035.1 Actinomycetales bacterium | reverse complement strand
GAGCAATACATTGCGCACCCCGGTACCCCGTGCTTCCGCGGCCGCCGCCGACGCCGCGTCAGCACCGCGCCGCATCCCGATCCCATGGTCTCCATCGCCGGCGATTGCATCCAGCTTTCCCAGGAACGTCTCGTGTTTGGCGACGACGGCGGCGACGGCGTCGAGGGCCGACGTCGCGTACTCTCCGAGGCGGATTGCCTCGTCAGTTCCCTGTTCTACTTCTTCGGTGGCCTCAATGAGCGCCGTGGTGTCCCGGGGCGCACGAGGAGACAGATTCCCCTTCCTGTAGGCGGGGGTATCGGCGGGAGCGGACCAGTGCGTTGCCAGTTCGTCATCGAGCCAGAGCAGCGTCAGGGAGAGTCCCGCCATGTCCAGGCTCGTCACAAGCTCGCCGCATTCAGGCTCTACGATCTGAAGACCGGCGGCCACAAGCAACGTCTCAACCTTGCCGAACAGCAGAAAAAGCTCGTCGTATTTGACCGTGCCCAGACCGTTGAGGATCGGCACCACGCGGGTGCCGGCGTCGTCTGGCTTGTCCTGCAGCAGCCGCTCCACCAACAGCTCGGCCAGCTCCGACGCCGTCGGCATCTCATGGTCAGAAATCCCGGGCTCGCCGTGGATTCCCAGACCCAGCGACATGTGCCCCTTGGGTACGTGAAAGAGCGGTTCGTCGGCGCCCGGAAGCGTGCAGCCGTCGAAGGCAACACCGAGGGAACGCGTACGATAGTTGGTTTTGACCGCCAGCCGTTCGACGTCGTCCAGGCTCAGCCCCGCTTCGGCAGCGGCGCCGGCGACCTTGAAGACGGTCAGGTCCCCGGCAATGCCACGACGGTTCTGAAATTGGTCGATCGGTGCGCTGGCAATATCGTCAGTGACGAGGACGGTCCGGGTTTCGATGCCTTCTTTGTTGAGCCTTTGTTGGGCCTGACCAAAGTGCAGCACGTCACCGGCGTAGTTTCCATACGACAGGAGCACTCCCCCGCCCATATTCGCCGCTTTGACGACCCGGTAAATCTGGCCGGCCGCAGGTGAGGCAAACAGGTTTCCACACGCTGAACCAGCGGCCAGGCCCGGGCCGACCAAGCCTGCAAATGCCGGGTAGTGACCCGATCCGCCGCCGATGACGAGCGCTACCTGACCGGACGACATTTCGGTGGACCGGACGACGCCGCCGTCGACCCTTGCGACGTACTGCCGGTTGGCGGCGACGAAGCCGTCCAGGGCTTCCTCCGCAAAGGTTGCAGGATTGTCAAATATTGAAGTCATTGATTCCTCGTTGAATCCGGTCGGGTGGATGGAAGGCTCAGCTGGATCCCAGCGGCGACGCTTCGGACGACCGTGGCCGCCGTTGCGCTACGAGGCTGGTTCCGAGGACGTAATCAGCCGTCTTCGGCAGGACCCGGGACCGCAGATAATCCTGGTTGACGGCAGATACGCTCAGTCCGTCGCCGCCGTAGTGCTCGGTGCAGATGATGCCCTGGAAACCGACCGAGATGGCCGTGCGGAAGGCCTCCCGGTAGTTGATCAATCCGCTCTCCATTGGCGCTGGTACCGCAACGTAGTAGCCGCGCGCCACGTCCTCATCACGCGCGTAGTTCTTGACGTGCCAATAGTTCGCGTACGGGAGGGTCTTGGCAACCAGGTCCTGCCAGGACTCAATGGGGCGGTGCAGACGGATCAGGTTGCCAATGTCCGGGTTGAGTCCGACGTTGCTCAGGTCGATGTCCTGAACCAGGTTGACGGCCGAATCGGCGCTGCCCAGGTATGTATCCTCATACAGTTCCAAGGACATCAATACACCCACCTCAGCTGCGTGCCGGCCCAGCTCCTTTAGCCGCGAGACCGCCGCTCCCCAGACTTCCTTATCGCCGATGGGGTCCTTGTGTCCTTCGACCGTCCAAAACCACAACTGCTTGCGTTGCTCGGCCGTCAGCGCCTGATGGAGTCCGAAGGAGACAACCTCGCAACCAAGGCGGGCGGCGGCGTCAAGGGTGCGGTGGCTGTAGGCCAGATTGTCTTCCCAGTTTTTGGCATCGATAACGCTGCGCCTGATGGCCGAGATAACGGGAAGGCCGGTGCCGGCATTATCCGCGGCCAGCTTGAACTCAGCCAGACGGTCCTCGGACAAATCCCCCGGCCGGACCCAACTGTCGGTCAGATCCGTGTTGGCGAAGCCGGCTTCAGCAACCTCCGCAAATGCGGCCTGCCAGAAGTCGGGATCCGCATCGTTGACGCTGCGGCCCTGCGGATCAGTACCGGAAAACTGCAGTAGCGCGGCGGATATAGGCCAATTTTCGGCCGTGTACGGAGTGGGTTCGGTGGACATAAGTTCTCCCTCGGTGGAATCCTCTTTCCTATAGGATTCCCTAAGACAGCGGAGGTGTCAAGAGTCACATTTTATCACGCGCTGACGACGAAGCGCAGGGAAGGTCGCCGATGGACCACCTCAGGAAACGCTATGCGTGATCCGCGACATCCTTTACGGCCCGCTGCTTGACGCCGGAGATATGGGCAACCATGGCGCTCTGGGCCTGCTTGGGGTCCCCTGCGATAAACGCGTCGAAGATTGCTGTGTGCTCTTCGATTGCACATTCCGCATCGGTCACGCCCAGCCCGCTGAAGAACCGGAACCGCTGGACTTGGCCGCCCAGTGAATTGTAGGCGGACAGGATGAATTGGTTGCCGCTGCTTTCTGCTATCAACCGATGAAATCGTTCATCGGCCTCCCAATATTCGCGGAATTCGGCGAAGGAGACGCCCCGTGGTGCGGTACGCAGATCCGTAATGGCCTGCCCCAACGCCTGGTTCAGAGCCAGTGTTCTACGCTCGCAGGCCCGGAAGGCATTAACGGGTTCAATGACAAGTCGGGCATCCATTAGCTGCGCCAGGTCCTCCGCGCTGAACAGCGGAGCAACGCTGTACCCCTTCAAAGCCACCCGACGCACCATTCCTGTGGCCTCAAGCCGGGCCAAGGCCTCTCTGACAGGAGTCGGCGAGACATCCAGGTCCCGGGCCAAGCCGTCGATGCTGATTCCGGCCCCAGCCATCAGCCGGCCATCCATGAGGGAGGCCAGGACTTCTTGATAAACATGATCTGCGAGTACTTGGCGGTTCACAGTGCGCGGTTTATCAATTCTCGCAGTCATAAATAGATCCTATAGGTCCGCTCCGTCCGGGCCGCCGCTCGTTCTCTTGTGGTGCACCGGTATCTGCCCGCGCCACGGACTCAGCGCGGAGACTCGGAGGGCGCGAGAACCTTAATCACTGCGGAATCGTCTGCGGCGCCAAGTCCCTGCGCCTGGCCCAGGAGATAGAGCTGCTCCGCGGCTGCTGCTACCGGAGCCGGCAGGCCCGCGGCCCGTGCGGCCTTGCCGACTATTCCCATGTCTTTGACAAAAATGTCCAGACGACTGAGCACCTCGGCACCTCCTTCTGCATAAGCCTCAAGCATGCGGGGGCCGCGGTTGGAGAGCATGAACGAACCGGCGGCGCCGGCTTCGAGCGCTGCCAAAGTCCGTGCACCGTCCAATCCAAGCGCCGTTGCGAGTGCAAGGGCTTCCGCCGCAGCGGCAATGTGCACTCCGCAGAGCAGCTGATTGACCGTTTTCAGGGCCTGCCCGTCGCCGGGTCGGTTTCCCACGATGGTCAGCGTCGAGGCGAGCAGTCGCAGCACCGGACGCGCCTGCTCCAGCGCCGCCGGGTCGGCCCCCACTACGATCAGCAGGTCTCCCGCACCGGCCCGGGCAGGTCCACCGGACAATGGCGCATCCACTAAAGAGATGCCACGCTCAGCGAGGCGCGCTACCGCCGCCGGGATGGCATCCATCCCCACCGTGCTCGTGAGAATCACGACAGAGCCGGAATCCAGCACCTCTGCGATTCCGTCCGCGCTGAAGAGCACGTCGTTGAGTTGGTCGGCATTTCGCACGGCCAGCAGTACCGCATCTGCACCACTGGCTGCCGCACGTGCGGATTCGAAACGCGCTACGCCCGCCGCGGCAGCAAGGGCCAGCCGATCCGCGGAAATATCGAACCCGTGGACGGTGAGTTGGCTGGCCAGACGGGCGGCCATGGGGAGGCCCATGGCACCAAGTCCCAGGACTGCGACCGTGTAAGCGGAGGAAGCGTTGTTTTTTATGGGCATGACATGTCTCCTGTCGTGAAGGAATCAGATTTTACTGCTGAGTTTGCGCACCACGTCCAGAAGCGATGAGTCGTTACCGACGTTCCCGGCAAATATTACGTACGGAATTCCCTTGGCTGGACCGTCCACGGGTTCCCACAGCGAGACGATGCCAGGGAGCATCGGTCCCCGCACTATGCCGTGCCTGATTTCCAGCCCGTGCGCGGCCACATCGGAGGATGTAATGCCGCCCTTGGCTATCACGAACCGCGGCGGCCGGATTTTTAGGGTCCGGTTGACAACCTCGACGACGGCGGCAGAAACTGTCCGCGCAATCTGCAGACTTTGGGCCGGATCGTCGGCCGTGACCACGACGCGGCTGGTATGGACGACGACGTCAGCTTCCGCCAGCGCGGCGGTCACCGTTGCAACCGTGTCAGCAATGTGTGCGGCTGCCCGTTCTCCATCGAGCAGTAACTCGACCTGGATTTCCACGATCTTGGCCAATGCATGATTCTCCTGCAGCACCTTCAACTGCCGTGTAGTGACGCCAACATGAGAGCCAACAACGATCAATCCGCCGCCGGGCGCAGGGGCACTTCCTGCATAGGCCTCGTCGCTGGTCAGCGGAAGGCGCTCATCCTGACCGATCCGGGCACGGACAAAAGGAGGTCCCACGCGGTACAGCAATTTCTTGCCGCGCGCTTCGGAAGCAGCCAGTCCCAAGGCTAGGGCGCGCAAATCATTTTCAGTCACGCAATCCACGACGATCGGGGTGGAATCCGCGGCTTTGGAGAGTGCATCCACGATACCTTCCGTGCCGCCGCGCACGATAT
>JBBSSN010000184.1:0-4963 GCA_038242035.1 Actinomycetales bacterium | reverse complement strand
CGTACACTGATGGGGCTCGACCTTTTGGTCGGGCCCCATCAGCGGGCTAGCAAGAAATCTCTCCAAAAGGTACTCATGTCTCTCTCTGTCACTTACCACGATTCCACAAGGATCTCGTAATGCTGCGGTTTATTCTCCGGCGAGTGCTACAAGTGATTCCGGTCTTTATCGGGTCTACGCTGCTCGTCTACTTTCTGGTTTTTTCCATGTCCGGCAGTCCGATCGACGCCTTGTCCGGTGGAAAACCCATTAGCCCGGCCGTCGTGGCCCAGCTCACGGCCCAGTATCATCTGGACCAGCCATTCATTGCGCAATATGGCATCTTCATCAAGAACCTCTTTACCTTTAACCTCGGGCAGAGCTTTTCCGGCCAGCCCATCGCGTCCATCATTGCCCGGGCGTTCCCTGTCACAGCGCGTTTAGCCATCATGGCCCTGGCCATCGAGGCTATTTTCGGCGTCACCGCCGGCGTCATCGCCGGGCTGCGCAAGGGAAAACTCTTCGATGGCACCGTCCTCCTTGCCTCCTTGGTTGTCATCGCCATTCCGACGTTCGTGCTGGGTTTCCTGCTGCAGTTCGTCGTCGGAGTGAAGCTCGCGTGGGCCAAGCCGACGGTCAGCTCAGGCGCAGACTGGGGAGATCTGATCCTTCCGGCCGTCGTGCTTGGGCTCGTTTCCTTCGCTTACGTCCTCCGCCTGACGCGGACCAGCATTCTGGAAAACATGAATGCGGACTATGTTCGGACCGCAACCGCGAAAGGTCTTTCCCGACCGCGCGTGGTCATGGTCCACATCCTGCGGAACTCCCTCATCCCCGTCGTCACCTTTCTGGGTGCCGACCTCGGAGGCCTGATGGGTGGAGCGATCGTCACCGAGGGTATTTTCAACGTTCCAGGTGTCGGCAATACCCTGTACCGTGCAGTTCTCTCGGGCGAGGGGCCGATGGTCGTTTCGATCGTCAGCATCCTCGTGCTTGTGTTCGTGCTCGCCAACCTGCTGGTGGACCTGCTGTACGCCTGGCTAGACCCAAGGATTCGTTATGCCTGAAAATACGCCTCTCAGAAGTACCCAAAGTACACGCGCGGTGCCCAAGATCGAGCACTTCGTCGCGGATGTCGAACAGACGCCGTTACAGGCCACCGATTCGCTTAACGAACAGGCGGCGCCACTGAGCATGTGGGCGGGGGCGTGGAAGAACCTGCGCCGGCAGCCGCTGTTCATAATTTCGGCGCTGCTGATTCTGCTGGCTCTGGTCGTCGCCTTCTTCCCCGGCTTGTTTGTCCAGGTCTCACCCACGCAGTGCGATCTGATCAACTCCAATGGGGGCCCGTCCGGCGGGCATCCCCTCGGTTTCACGCTGCAGGGCTGCGATGTCTATGCGCGCGTGATCCGTGGCACGCAGGCATCTCTTGCGGTCGGGGTATTCTCCACGATCGGTGTCGTGATCATCGGCGGCACCCTGGGCGCCGTTGCCGGATACTACGGCGGTTGGATTGATGCTGTTCTCGCCCGGCTGGCGGATATCTTCTTCGCCCTGCCGCTGATTCTGGGTGCGATCGTGATCAACTCCCTCCCATACGTCCGCGAACACCGGAGCGTATGGACGGTCGTGGCCACGCTTGTGGTGCTGGGCTGGCCACAGATCGCGCGCATCACCCGCGGAGCCGTCATTGAGGTCCGCAATGCGGACTTCGTGGTGGCGGCCCAATCACTGGGTGTTTCCCGGGTGAAGGCGCTTATTACGCATGTCATTCCGAACTCGCTCTCGCCCGTGATCGTCATCGCGACGGTGTCGCTGGGTATTTTCATTGTGGCTGAAGCGACCATGTCCTTCCTGGGCATCGGCCTGCCGGGAACGGTGATGTCCTGGGGTAATGACATCGCCTCCGCACAGACTTCCCTGCGGGACAACCCGACAACCCTGTTGTGGCCGGCATTGGCGCTGTCGATTACCGTACTGAGTTTCATCATGCTCGGCGATGCCGTGCGTGATGCTCTTGATCCGAAGGCACGTAAACGATGAGTAAAGACCGAGTGCAGATCACCGAACAGGATTCCTCTGTGCCGCGTCCCCTGCTGGAGCTGCGGGACCTGGCCATTACGTTCGACACCGCGACCGGAGAAGTTCCGGCCGTGCGCAATGCGAACCTGACCATCATGCCGGGTGAAACCGTCGCGATTGTGGGTGAGTCGGGTTCGGGAAAGTCGACGACGGCGCTGGCCGCCATCGGGCTGCTGCCCGAAAACGGCCGCGTCAGCGGCGGCCGGATCCTCTTCGACGGTGAGGATCTGACCGAGGCCGACAGCAAGCGCATCATTGAGCTGCGCGGACGGTCCATCGGGATGGTCCCGCAGGATCCGATGTCCAACCTGAACCCGGTCTGGAAGATCGGTTATCAGGTCAAGGAAACCCTTCGAGCGAACAACCTGGCGCGCAAGGACGTTGACGTGCAGGTCGCTGAGGTGCTGGCCGACGCCGGGCTGCCGGACGCGGCTCAGCGTGCCAAGCAGTATCCGCATGAATTTTCCGGCGGTATGCGCCAACGGGCGCTTATCGCCATCGGACTGTCCTGCAGCCCCCGGCTGCTGATTGCCGATGAGCCAACGTCCGCCTTGGACGTGACCGTTCAACGCCAGATTCTGGACCACCTGGCAACGATGACCGCCGAACTGGGAACGGCCGTCCTGCTGATCACGCACGATCTCGGCCTAGCCGCCGAGCGTGCCGAGAAGGTAGTCGTCATGTACAAAGGACGGGTGGTGGAGTCGGGGCCCGCGCTGGAGATCCTGCGGAACCCCCAGCACCCCTACACCCAGCGTCTGGTGGCTTCGGCGCCGTCGCTGGCCTCACAGCGGATCAAATCGGCCAAAGCGGCGAACGTCGAGTCCACGGACGTTCTGGCGCCGGAGCCCGAGGCCACGATGGCGAAGCTCGATGACGTCATTGAGGTCAAAAACCTGACCAAGGTGTACAAGCTCCGGGGCGGGAAGGGCGCCGGCGCGGATTTCAAGGCCGTTGACGACGTCTCCTTTAACATCAAGCGCGGAACCACGCTGGCCGTGGTGGGAGAATCCGGGTCTGGTAAATCCACCGTTGCGAAAATGGTGTTGAACCTGGAGAAGCCCACCGGCGGAAACATCATCTTCGACGGCGTTGACCTCACGGCGCTGGATAGGAGAGCGCTGTTTGACTTCCGTCGCCGGGTGCAGCCGATCTTCCAGGATCCGTATGGTTCGCTGGATCCGATGTACAACATTTACCGGACCATCGAAGAGCCCTTGCGGGTGCACGGCATCGGGGATAAGAAGAGCAGGGAGGCGAAGGTCCGCGAGTTGCTGGACCAGGTGGCCCTGCCCGCATCGTCGATGCGGCGCTTCCCCAACGAGCTCTCGGGCGGTCAGCGTCAGCGCGTTGCGGTGGCGCGGGCCCTGGCGCTGGACCCGGAAATCGTCATCTGTGACGAGGCGGTTTCGGCACTGGATGTCTTGGTGCAGGCACAGATCCTGAACCTTCTGGCGGACCTGCAGGCCGAGCTGGGACTGACGTACCTGTTCATCACGCATGACCTCGCGGTAGTGCGTCAGATCGCCGACCACGTCTGCGTGATGGAGAAGGGGAAAGTGGTCGAGGCCGGCACAACAGACCAGGTCTTCAATGCCCCGGCCCAGGCCTACACACGCGCTCTGCTGGACGCGATCCCAGGGTCCCGGCTGGAGCTGCGTCCCGAGGTGGCTTAGCCCCTCAGCGGGACATCCCTATTGGTCGGCAGTTGTGGTTCCTTGGACGCCCATTGGAACCCGGCTGCCGGCCAATTGGCATTTACGGGCCGACGACGCCCAGGGCCGTCAGCTTGCGGACCAAGACATCGGAAAGGATCCGGTGTCCCGCTCCGGTGAGATGGACGCCGTCGGCCATCTTGTCCGTCAGGGAATAGGCCGTCAGCCAGTCGCCGGCGGAAATGAAGGCAATGCCGTTTTTCTCTGCGAACGCTCCCAGCAAGGAATCCACCTGCGTGCGTCGCCCGCCACCATTTATCGCACCCTTGGCCAGCGTCCCAATCATGACAAACCGGGAGGCCGGGTATGTTTGCCGCAGATCCTTGATCAACCGCGACGCATTAGCGATGATCTGAACGTCTGTGGCACCGCGGCCGGCATCGTTCCCGCCGCCCTCGATCACAACCAAGGGAGCCGGACCGTAGGGCACATGCCAGTTGCCGTTTTCCAAGGCGTCCGGATAGTTGCCGATCGGACCGTTCGCAGCAACAAACCCGGTGCCGCCGCGCCCGCAGAAGACGACGTTGTAGCCCAGCTTCGCCAGACCCGTGTTCGTCCAGGTGTCCTTCGTGGCCACTCCCGCCGCACCCTCGGATTGGGAGTCGCCAATCAGAATGGCCGTGCGCGCGATTGCGGCCACGATCCGTTCTTTTCGACCGGTCGCCGGATTCAGGTACAAGGTACCAGCTGGCAGGCTTGCGGGGCCCGTCGTCGGGCCGGCCGCGGTCTCTGGACCGTTGCTGACCGTCGGCTGTCCGCTGACGGTCGGCTGTCCGCTGGCCGACGGCCTGTGGACAGGTGCGCCGGCCGCCTGTATGCCGGCCGCTTTTATACCGGCTCCCGGAGCGGCTGCGTGTGATGAAGCCGGCTGGGAGGGAGCCAGAGCCGGGGCACATCCGGCGCAGAACAACGAAAGGGCGACGAGAGGTATCGCCGCTTTGTGTACAACCCCGACGGCCCGGACCACAGAAGTGGCACTGCGTCGAGGGGCAGCCGCGCGGGAACAGCGGGGCTGGAGAGTGGATGGAGCAAAAATTCCGCGCATTCTGACTCCATAATGATCAAACTCATTTACCAAGCGCCACTATCCGGCAAGGACGGGTAAAAATCCAGCCCGGTCCGGACGCTGGCGTGCCCGCACGTTCCCGCGGCGTCCGCCGGCGCTCGTCCGGAAGACAGCCGGCCGG
>JBBSSN010000183.1:0-5010 GCA_038242035.1 Actinomycetales bacterium | reverse complement strand
TCCCGGACGGGTTTCGGCCGGCGGCGTGTATTCGCTCCTGCGCGATGCCCAGACCCTGGTCCCGGCCGTCGCCGAGCTGGAGCTGCTGGAGACAACTGCCCGGGCCAGGCCCGGAACGCCGGACAATGCGCCGCTGCTGGGTCGGGTTTCGGGGACTAAAGGGGACGTTGAGGGGCTCATTATCGCCACAGGTTTCTTCCGGCACGGAGTACTCCTGACACCCATCGCGGCACAGATCTGCCGTCAGCTGATGGACGGTATCACCGCACTGGACTGGACGGGCTTTAGGCCCGGCAGGTTTTCGGACAAGGAGAAAAAATGATGCAGATCCGGCTCAACGGCCAACAGCACCAGGCTCCGGCCGGCCAACATGTGGCTGCCCTGGTGGCTCTGATGACCGGCAGGGCCATCGATGCGGCAGGGCAGGCGTGCGACGGCGGACGGCTGGGTGTTGCTGTTGCCCTGAACGCAGCCATTGTTCCGCGCAGCAGGTGGTCCGCCACCGAGCTCGCGGATAACGACGAGGTGGAAATCGTCACGGCCGTCCAGGGCGGATAGCCGCATTAGCGGCCTTCCTGTGGCTGGTGGACAACAGATCCGGTCAGGAACGCAGCGTCACGGACGCCATTAAGAGCGAAGGAAAGATGAAGTAATGAACACGACACTGAAAACCACGAGTAGTGCAGGCGTATCGATGCCGGCGCCGGATCCGGATTCCCTGGTCATTGACGGCGTGGCACTGGGCTCCCGGCTGATCATGGGAACCGGCGGAGCGCCCAGCCTGAATGGACTTGGTGCGGCATTGTTGGCCTCCGGCACCGAGTTGACCACAGTGGCCATGCGGCGCCACAGCATGGCGGCCCCGGCAGGCACCTCTCTCTTTGATCTGCTGCAGCAGCAGCAGATCCGTGTACTTCCCAATACCGCCGGGTGTTTCACCGCACGGGAAGCTGTGATGACGGCGGAACTGGCCCGAGAGGCACTGGAAACGGACTGGGTGAAGCTGGAAGTCATTGCCGACGAGCACACCTTGCTGCCGGACGCCGTCGAACTTGTTGATGCAACCGAACAATTAGTAGGCCGGGGTTTCAAGGTTTTCGCGTATACAAACGATGATCCGGTACTGGCGCTGCGGCTGGAAGGCCTCGGAGCGGCAGCGGTTATGCCGCTCGGGTCACCGATCGGTACGGGACTGGGCATCCTGAATCCACACAACATCGAGTTGATCGTCGCCCGGGCCTGCATCCCGGTGGTTCTCGACGCGGGCATCGGAACAGCCTCCGATGCCGCGCTGGCAATGGAACTGGGCTGCGATGCCGTTTTGCTGGCGTCGGCGGTCACCCGGGCGCAGGATCCGGTGCGGATGGCCGAAGCCTTCAAACACGCAGTGATCGGCGGTAGGCTGGCGGCTCAGGCGGGTCGAATTCCCAGACGTGAACATGCGCTGGCATCCTCAGTGCTGGAAGGCCGGCCGGACCTGTAGCGGCCTCGTTCAGGCATAGCGGCCGCGCACAATCCCATTCGAGGAGGATCGTTGTGGCTCAGACGGCTATTCTGACCCGGCAGCAGCTTCACGATGCGCTGGAGAGCCTTCCGCACTGGCGCTACCGGTTGGGCGGCCTGCAAACCGTCTTCAAGCTGTCATCCGCCAGGGGCGCCCTGGAGCTCCTGGCGCGCATCGGGGACCTGGCCGAAGCGGCAGGCCACCATCCGGACATTGACTTCCGCTTTGACCGGCTGTTTCTCCGGTTGACGTCCCAGGACGCCGGCAGTGAAGTAACGGCCCGGGATGTCGCGCTGGCCCAGGAGATCTCTGCGGCCGCCGATGATGCCGCGGCCGTCGCCGAACCGGAGCTGAACCGAACGGTAGAGCTGGGCATCGATACCGTGGACCCGGCTGCGATCAACGAGACCTGGCGGGTGGCACTGGGGTATCAGAACGGATCATATGGGGATCTGGTGGATCCGTACCGGCGTGGTCCCGCGGTGTGGTTCCAGCACACGGACACTCCGGATCCGAGCCGGCTGCACCTAGACGTGCACATCAGCGCCACGGCGGCGCCGGCGGTTCTCGCCGCGGTCAGCGAAAGTGGCGCAGCACTGGACCATCACCATGCACCCAAATGGGTCGTTGTCACGGACGTCCAGGACAACAGGCTGTGCGTGTGCACCGAGGAAGGCCGAGGCCCGGTCAGCTGATGCTCCGGTCTGTTGCTCCGGTCAGCTGATGGGGGCCGGTTAGTGGCTGCGGAGAATTGCTGTCAGACGGGCGGTGTCCCGTGCCGTCCGGCTGCGTCCCAGCAGCAGCGAAGCGGCTACCGAGAAGACTATCGCGGCCACCATCGAAGCGATCCAGGGGATCCAGGTCAGACCAGGCTGGTAGCTCAGCCCCGCAGCGACTGTAATGATCCAGGTCAGCAGGGCGGCCAGCACCGCGATGCCGGCCGGCAGCAACTCGCCGTAGGCGTGATGGCGTCTTTTATCGATTCCCCAGACGATCGCCCCTACCGTGCCGGACATCAAAGCGATAATTACCAGATCAACCATATGCGCGGGCTTCCTGTGTTCGGGCGGCCCGGTTAGAGGGCGCCGAAGCCGACGCGGCGTGATTCCTCGGCGCCGATTTCCACGTAGCCCAGAACACTGGCCGGCACCAGGACGACCCGGCCTTTTTCGTCCGTCAGGCGCAGCTCGGCGCCCTTGGCGATGGCTTCGGTCACGTTGGCAGCGACCTCATCGGTGGTCTGCGTGGATTCCAGCACAATTTCACGGCCGACGTTCTGAATTCCGATTTTGATTTCCACCGCGGTGTCTCCTTAATATGTCGCCACACTGGCGTATCACTGAATTGAAACCGAACTCAACAGGTTCAGTTTGCACGAACTGGCTAGGGATCAGTCTAGGGCGTATGGCCTAGGGTTCCTTGGGGAACCGGCTGATTCCGCGCCAAGCTAAACGGTAGATCAGCTCACTGGCCACATCCAGGTCCAGATTCCCGTCGGTCTCCAGCCAATAGCGGGCGCTGACCTGCGCCATTCCTGCCAGCGCGCGTCCCAGCAGAGTCGCTTCAATATGCGGGAGTTTGGTGTCCTCGGAAATGACGCCGGCAATTGCATCGGCATACGCGGCGTTGAAGGCCTCCAAGCGGGCAGCGACCTCGGGGTCGTTGACCAAGTCGGATTCGAAGACCAGCCGATACGCTTGGTCGTCCTTGGCGATGAATTCAAAGTAGGCCCGCATAGTGGCCTGAACGCGGAGCTTGTTGTCCGTCGTCGAGCCCAAGGCGGTGATGAGGCGGCTGGTGAGCTCGGCCAGATGAGCGTCCAACAGCGCCAGATACAACTCGCGTTTGCTCGGAAAATGCTGGTACAGCACCGGCTTACTGACCCGTGCCGTTTCCGCGATCTCATCCATGGCGGTGCCGTGGTAGCCGTTGGCGACAAAGACTTCCTGGGCCGCGGCCAATAGCTGGGCGCGGCGTTCATCGCGGGGAAGCCGGGGCAGCCGCGGGCGGACCGGCCCTTGAGGACTTCGGGATTCCTGGGTCATGCCGTGGCGCCTTTCGTATCGCACGCCCCACCGGAGCGTAATCATCACTTTACCGGCCGGTAATATGACTGGGTACACCTCCCGGGCATAGATTAAGGCTATGGCGCCATCATTGCGGGCTGGTACCGCGCAGCATGACCACGGCTTTTCGGCCCTGCCCCCGTTGGTTGATCCCGGGACGGAGCTGACCCGGACGGAGATTGAACGCTACTCGCGGCACCTGATCATCCCGGAGATTGGCACCGAGGGCCAGCGTCGGCTGAAGAACGCGCGGGTGCTGGTGATCGGAGCCGGCGGGCTGGGCTCACCGGCCCTGCTGTACCTGGCCGCCGCCGGAGTCGGAACCATTGGCATCGTGGACGACGACGACGTGGACCTGAGTAATCTGCAGCGGCAGGTGATCCATTCGGTGACGGACGTGGGACGGAGCAAACTCGATTCCGCCCGGGATTCGATTGCCGCGCTGAACCCGCTGGTGACCGTGGTGCTGCATTCGGTGCGGCTGGATTCCTCCAACGCGTTGGAAATCTTTGCCGACTATGACCTCATTCTCGACGGCGCGGATAACTTTGCCACCCGGTATCTGGTCAATGATGCGGCGGCGCTGCAGGGGAAGCCCTACGTCTGGGGTTCGATTTTGCGTTTTGACGGTCAGGTCAGCGTGTTTTGGGAGAAATTCGGTCCCAGCTACCGCGACCTGTACCCGGAACCGCCGGCCGCAGGAACCGTACCGTCCTGCGCGGAAGGTGGAGTGTTCGGCATGCTCTGCGCCGCCGTCGGCTCGATGATGGTGATCGAAGCGGTGAAGCTGATTACCGGAACTGGCCGGACCCTGTTGGGCCGGCTGCTGATATTTGACGCGCTTGGCTCCAGCTGGCGGGAGATCGGCATCTCCAAGGATCCCGAAGGCTCGCCGGTGACGGAGCTGCTGGACTACGCCGATTTCTGCGGAGTCCCGGCGCAGGGGCCCGACGCCACCGCTGCGGACAGTGCCGCGGACACGATTTCCGCGACCGTGCTGGCTGCCCGGCTGGCCGCACGGGAGCGGGGTGCGGACAGCTTCGAGCTCATCGACGTCCGCGAGCCCGGCGAGTTCGGGATTGTCCGGATCCCGGGCTCCGTTCTGGTTCCGCTGGGCGGGATTCAGACCGGCACGGCCCTCTCCGGGATCCCGCGGGACGTGCCGCTGGTGCTGCACTGCAAGTCCGGGGGCCGTTCGGCCCAGGCGCTGGCGAGCCTACGAGCTGCCGGTTATGCCGACGTCGTCCATCTCGACGGTGGCATTCTGACGTGGGTGCGCGAGGTGGAACCCGACAAACTCATCTACTGACACCTCGCCAGCAGAACCAAACCCGACAGGAAGATGACATGGACAACGTGGCAGACGAATTCACCGCGCAGCATAAGATCAACTCGGGCTTCGGAGCCACGTCCACCGCAGCCGACGTCCTGCAGGGGGCT
>JBBSSN010000182.1:0-5017 GCA_038242035.1 Actinomycetales bacterium | reverse complement strand
TCCCGTACGCGCGCAGCCCGCGTACATCTGGCGCTCGAGCGCGTCGGACTGACGCAGGCGGCGGGCAAAAAAGTCCGTGCGTATTCCCTTGGGATGAAACAGAGGCTGGGCATTGCGAATGCCCTGCTGGCTCCACGGGAGCTGCTGGTCCTGGATGAGCCGACGAATGGGCTGGACCCACAGGGAACCCGGGAGGTCCGTGCACTGGTGCGTCTGCTGGCCGCCGAGGGCACGACTGTGTTCGTATCCAGCCACCTCCTTGCCGAGGTGGAACAGATGTGCACGCATGCGGCGGTGATGAGCGCCGGAAGACTCGTGGCGCAGGGCACCCTCGATGAATTGCGCCGGTCGGGCACGTCGCGGGTGCAGATCCGCACGCCGGACGCGGCCGCGGCGCGGCGGGTCCTTGCGGGCCTGGGTCTGGTGGCGGAGGACTCCGACCGGCGTGCCACCCCCGGTGGTCATGCCGACGGCAATGCGGACGGTCATGGCGGCAATGCGGACACAGCCGACACAGCCGACGGCCTGGTCACGGCCGCGCTGGCTGTGCAAACTGGTGGACCGGTCCACACCCCCGGTCCGTTCCCCTCTGCCCAGCGGGACCTCGCTGCCGGGCCGGTCCACGCTGTCGGGCGGGACCTCGCTGGCGGGCCGCAGGAAAGCCTGGAGTCCGGGCATGCGCCCAAGCCCGAGGCGATCGTCGCGGCCCTGGTCGCAGCGGGGGTGCGGGTGCGGGGATTTGCAGTGCTGGGCAGCAGCCTGGAGGACCGGTTCGTGGCGCTGACCGGGGAGGGATTCGATGTTGCCCAGTGACCGCCGTCTGCCCAATGACCCCAAGCCGCCCGGTGATCGCCGTGCCACGGCAGGCTGGGCGCTGATGGGATCGGCGCTGATGGGATCGGCGCTGGCAGGATGGGGGCTGTTGGGATCGGAGCTGAAGATGTTGTTCGGACGCCGCCGAACATGGGCAATGCTGCTGGCACTCGCGGCGGTACCGGTCCTCATCGCCGTCGCGGTCCGGCTCTCGTCCGGGCCGGGCACGCCGGGCCGAGGGCCGGCATTTTTGGACCGCGTCACGCAAAATGGGCTGTTCGTCGGGGTTACCGGACTCGTTGTTTCCATCCCGCTGTTCCTGCCCCTGACCGTTTCGGTGGTCGCCGGCGACACCATCGCCGGGGAAGGTGGCCTTGGCACGTTGCGGTACCTATTGGTGGCGCCGGCGGGCCGGGTGCGCTTGCTGCTGGTCAAGTACGCGGCAGCGCTGGCGTTCTGCGTGGCGGCGACCCTGGCCGTCGCCGTCCCGGGAGCAGTCATCGGCGTCGTACTGTTCCCGGTTGGCCCGGTGACGCTGCTATCCGGTGACACGATCGGGGTTGGTGCGTCGGTGCTGCGCCTGCTGTTGATGGCGGCCTACGCGACCGTCTCGCTCGTGGGGCTCGCCGCGGTCGGGCTCTTCATTTCGACGCTCACCGACGTCCCGGTCGGCGCGATGGCAGCGACAATAGTTCTGACGGTGGTTTCCGAGGTCCTTGACGCGCTGCCGCAGGTCTCGTGGCTGCATCCGTGGCTGTTCAGCCACTATTGGTTCGGCTTCGCTGACCTGCTGCGCCAACCCGTGGCGTGGAGTTCCTTCGGCGCCAATGCGTGGCTGCAGGCCGGCTATATTGCTGTTTTTGGTGCGCTGGCCTACGGCAGGTTCGCCAGCAAGGACGTGTTGTCCTGAGCCGGACCCTGGATGCCTGGATGCCAGAATGCCTGGATGCCTGGATGCCTGGATGCATGGACGCGTGGATGCATGGACGCGTGGATGCCAGGGGAACCGGGGAGTCAGGTCGAATAGCCCTGATGCCCTGCAGCCATGAATTCCGCGGCCCCTGCCGCGTCCGGGTCCACGAGGATTCGTGCGGTGGTCTCGTCAAGAATGAGGTCCGTGGCCAGTCCGGCTGCGAGCGCTCCACGCAGACCATTGATCTTCGAAGCCCCGGAGACAACGCACACGCGCCGGCGCACCGTGCGCAGCACGTCCAGGTCGGGGCCGGTGGAGCGCAGGTTCATGGCAATGCCGTCGGACGATCCGTCCGCCCGGAAGAACACCGTGGCTACATCTCCCACCACATTGCCGGCTGAGAGCGAGTCCAAGTCCGTCTCGTCCAGGTAACCGCCGGAATAAACATGGCTGGGAATATCCGCATCGATGGAGCCGACGCCGAATATCGCCATCGTCATGCGTGCCTGCAGGTCCAGTATTCTTCGGACGCTGCGTTCATCCCACATGAGCGTCTTGGTTTCCGCGTGGTCGAAAAATGCCGGAACGGGAAATTGTTCCACCTTGGCTTCGTAGGCATTGCCGAAGCGGCGCATAATTTCACTGGCATAAGTAATGCCCGTGGTCTGCGTATTTCCCGCTCCATTGAGTTGGACAATTGTGCTGCCATGCGTAATTTTCCGGGTCAGGTGACGGCTTAGCGTGCTCAGGGTCGAACCCCAGGCAACTCCAATCACGGCGCTGGAATCCACCAGCGGGCTGATCAGCCGTGCTGCCTGAATACAGACCCGTTCCAACACCTCCGCCTCGTTGAGCGTATCGAGTACGGGAACCACATGGACGTCGACCTTGAATCTGCTGCGGATGGCACGTTCGAGCTCGGGTGTGCTGTCCTGCGGACTGCGGATTTGGATCTGTACCAGCCCGCTCTCCCGTGCGGCGGACAACAGCCGGGAGACCGTTGAGCGGGAGGTCCGCAGCTCGCGTGCTATCGCGTCCATTGTCAGATCCTGCAGATAGTACATCTGCGCCGCCCGAAGGCTCTCCGGGGCTGCGCTTCGCTTGGCCGGCATGGGTTGTGCCTCCGTTCTGCACGTTTGTGCATACCTGTTGACTATATTTTCCACCTGTCCCAACAATAGTGGGAGAAGGCGCCCAGCGGCGCGAACTTCGGGACTCGAAGGGGTCACATTGAGTATCACCGGATCGGCCGGCACACCAGCCGGAGCAGGAAACCAGAACGTCACGGGGCAGGACTGCCCAATAGCAGAAACCGCCACACGGGCAGGGGTGGAGCAGCTGCGTACCAGAGCGCATGCCCAGGTCCTGATCATTGGCGGCGGCATCAACGGAGTCGGGACTTTCCGCGACCTGGCCCTGCAGGGGATCGATGTGGCCCTCGTTGAGCGTGGTGACTATTGCCAAGGGGCCAGCGGCGCGTCGTCGCACATGATCCACGGCGGCATCCGCTATCTGGAGAACGGCGAATTCCGTCTGGTGCAGGAGTCGGTGGTCGAGCGCAACGGGCTGCTCAATATCGCCCCGCACTATGTCAAGCCACTGAAAACGACTATCCCGATTTTTAGTACCTTTTCCGGCATTTTGGCCGCCCCGCTGCGATTCCTGACCCACAAACAGCAGGGCCGGCATGTGGAGCGAGGGGCCTTCCTGATCAAGGCCGGCCTGACCCTTTATGATTCGTTTTCCCGCAATGGCGGTTCGGTGCCGAGGCATCAGTTCATGGGGCGCAAAATGGCCCTGTCCGAACTGCCGAAGCTGAATCCGGGAATCAAGTACGCGGCGACCTATTTTGACGCGTCCGTGCACAATCCCGAGCGGCTGACACTGGACGTGCTGCAGGACGGTCAAAAGGCGGGCGACGGCGGCACAACTGGTATCGGCGGCAACGGAAGCGGAGCCAGCCAGGCCCGCGCCACAAACTATGTCGGCGCAACAGCGGTGACCGATGACGGCGTCGAACTCACCGATCAGCTCACCGGAAAGTCGTTCACCTTTACGGCCGACGTCGTGGTCAACACCACCGGCGCCTGGGTGGATCAGACCAACGCCGCGTTGGGAGAGGCCTCCCGGTTCATGGGCGGTACCAAGGGCTCGCACATCGTGCTGGACCATCCGGAACTGCTGGCTGCCTGCAACGGGAGGGAAATCTTCTTCGAGCACACCGACGGCCGGATCGTGCTGATCTACCCCATGGGGGACCGCGTCCTGGTCGGCACCACCGATGTGGACGCCGACATGACCGAGACTCCGGTCTGCACGCCGGAGGAAGTGGACTACTTCTTCGAGCTCATCGGGCACGTCTTTCCCTCGATCCCGATGGACCGCGGGAGCATCGTCTATAGCTTCGCCGGTGTCCGTCCGCTGCCCCGCCATGATGAAACTCAGCCCGGATTCGTTTCCAGGGATTATCGGATCGAGCGCAGTGACCGGACGATGGGCGGCCGGAAGGTCTCCACGTTGAGTCTGGTGGGCGGGAAATGGACCACCTTCAGGGCATTATCGGAGCATATGACCAACGATGTGCTCGCCATTCTGGGCAGCGAACGCAGGGTCAGCACAGCCAAGCTGCCCATTGGTGGCGGCGCCGGATTCCCGCGCACGGATGCGGGGATCGAAGCGTGGATCCGGGGCCAGGTCACACCCACCCTGGACGCGGCCCGGGCGGGTGTTCTCCTCACCCGCTACGGCACCCGGGCCACCGAAGTAATCGCCTATCTGCAGAACGGGTCATCGGGCCAGGGCGAGGCAGACCGGGTCTTTGACTCCACTCCCGAGCTGAGCAGCCGTGAGATCGCCTTCATGGTGGAGCATGAGCAGATCGGCCACCTCATTGACGTGCTGATCCGGCGCACCTCGCTCGCTTTCCGCGGGCTGGTCACCGCCGACCTGCTGACCGAAACAGCGCAGGCGCTGGCCGGCCCATTGGGGTGGGACGCCTCCCGCTGCGCCGACGAGATACAGCACGCGCAGGATATTCTGCATCGGTTTCACGGCGTCCAGGATAAAAGCCTGATCGCCTGAGACCCGTCCCCTGGAAGATATCTGCAGGGAAATCGACGGGAAAAGGTGTAAAAACAGCGGTTCCCGTTCGGACCGCTTTACAATGAGCCCGTATATAACAGAATAGATTCTGACAACAGAATAGATAAAGGAGTCAAGGATGTCTCTTGGAATTGTGTTCCTATCGGAAATAATGGGAACCATGATGTTGACGCTGCTCGGTTGCGGCGT
>JBBSSN010000181.1:0-5028 GCA_038242035.1 Actinomycetales bacterium | reverse complement strand
CTCTGGATTGAGGACGGACAACTTTTACTGGATGGGTCACCGAAGGAGCTGCTGGGGCATCCCTCCGGTGTGTTTGCTGCCTGGTTGAGGCAACAGCAGGACGAGGACTCTGCACAGGTGACCGCGTCAGCGGCTGCCGTTCCAACAGCTGCCATTCCATCGGGCGCAGCGTCAACAGGGGTGCGGCGATGACACTGGATAACGCGATGCCCGCACTGGCCGTGATTCTGAACGAGGACCGGCTCAGCGAGGCGTTTGGTGAATCATTGCGGGCCGATAGCCTGCGCTATAAACCCGGGGTGTCGGCGGTGGCCCGGCTTCACGACGGCAGCGGCCGCGCCCGCTGGGTGGCGGCGTACGCGCCCGGCCATACCGCGAAGCTGGACAAGCTGCGCCGCCGGGCAGCAATGGACGGCGCCGCGCTGTGCTCGGTCGTGGCCCCGCCGTCGCCGGTACTGGCCCCGACGTCGTCGGCCGCGTCCCCCTCGCCGCCGCTGGCCGAGGGCGGGCAGGTTCTGACCAGTGGGCCCGTCGAGCTCGATTACAAGCTGTGGAGACCGTTGCGGAAACTGCGCGCTGAGGGTTTCCTTCTGCCCACCACGGTGCTGAACTACAACCCAAGCCGCCGGCTGGTCCTATCCCTGCAGCACGGCCGCGAGCCCGTGGTAACGAAGATCACGGTTGGCTCAGCTTCCGTTCCGCCCAGCCTCCTGGAAAGTCTGGCTGCAGCCGGCGTGCCGGTCCTGTGCCAGGTAAACCCCGGCCTACCGGAAAGTCGCCATGTCAGCTACTACCCCTGGTACGGCCAGGGCAACCTGAAGGACGGCTTGAGGGACGGCTCCTCGGGCGTCGGAAGCGTCCGCGCTGCAGGCGCCGCTCTGGCAGCCCTGCACGCACAGCCCCTGCCTACCTCCGCATCTTGCCGTGTCCGCGCTATGGCGGCAGCGGAAGCAGAGTCAAAATTAGCGGACACAGCCGGGAACCTCACCGAGCTGGTTCCCCACCTCGCGTCGTGGTTGCACAGCGCGGCCACGCGGATACGTTCAGCCCTTCCCAACGGGGACCAGCCGGTCCTGCTGCATGGGGACTTCTCCAGCGACCAGATACTCACCGGACCAGAGTCCCTGCGCATCATTGACCTGGACCGCTGGGGCAGCGGCCCGGCAGTGGCGGACCTCGGCGGTTTCGTCGCCGAGGAAATTGCGCATCCGTCCGGCCTGCCGCAGACGGACATCATCGCTGCACTGCTGGACGGTTACACCGGCCGTGTCAATGAACCCGCGCTCGCTGCCTGGACTGCCTTCCACCTGTATTGCCGTCTGTCCGAGCCTTTCCGCTCCTGCTCCCCCGACTGGCGGAACCAGATAGCGCAGCGGTTGGAGTGCATCGACGGGCTGGTGCCGTGAATAGTGCGCCGAGGACGGGGATTGTTCCGACGACAATGACGGACGACGGCGGCCTTATCACCATCCGCCGTGCCTGGCCCGGCAGCGGTGGCCGGCTGACCATTGAGGGCACCGATCACGCCGGCCATGTTCGCGCGGGCCGCATGAACGCTTGCTTCGTGGATACTGGGATCCCGGGGGTCAAACTAGAGGGTGCCGGCCTCCCTCGTACCGGCGCAGACCCGTTCGTGTCGCCCTACGCACTGGATCCGACGCTGCCAGCGCTTGCGGAAATGCTCCTCAGACATGCACCCCGGCACCAGCTGCTCGTCCACCGGTACAAGCGGCGAGCCGTGATCCGTAGCTCAGATGGCGACGGGACACGGTTCACCAAGGTACTTCCGACAGGCAAACCCGAGAGGATCGCCGCGGTTTCCCGAGGGATGCACCGGCTCGGGGCTAGCGCCGGTATTGCCGTTCCAGCTGTGCTGGATGCGGGAGCTGACCGAGTTGTCTTCGCCGGGCTGGAGGGCTTCAGTTTCCACGACCACGGGCGCCGGGGAGATGTGAGCGTATGGGCTGACGCCTGGGCGCAATGGGCGCGGCGGTGGCCCCAGCTGGTCACTTCAGCTGATGCTACCCGTTTACTGCACCGTTATGGGCCCGAGGACGAAGCCCGAACCGTGGAGCAATGGGTGAGACATGCGTGCGCGTTCAGCGCCTTCGACATTCCGGCGGAGCGGCTACGAGCTCTGGCCGACGCCGTCGTCGCCGGTCTCCTGAAGGGCCCAGCGGGCGTGAGTGGATTGAGCCACCGTGACCTGCATGACAAACAGCTCTTTTATGCACCTGCATCTCGTCAGGTGGGCCTGCTGGATTTCGATACCGCCGCGTTTGCTGAACTGGCCCTCGACATCGCGAATCTCAGCGTTCACCTTGAGTTGCGGCGGGACCAACGGCTGATTTCCGTCCCGGCGTTCAACGCTGCCCGCAGCAGCATCGAGGGCCTCAAGCACCGACTGGGGGTGGAGCCGGTACGCGTGGCGGCGTACGAGCGCTCCACTCGCCTCCGGCTTGCCTGCGTCTATGGATTCCGCCCTGCGTGGTACCAACTGGCTGCCCGATGGTTGGCTCACCAGCTCAACCAATTCGATGAGAAAACTCTCATACGCTTCTAATGCACTCTTCACGCGGAGCACGGAGACTGTAGACATGAGAACCCTCCTGTCCATTCTGGCCCTGGTCGTCATCGGGACGGCCAGCCTGTTGCTGTGGACATCCGCCACTGCAGCACCACCAGCTGGTACGCGGCCCGGAGTCACCATCACGGACACCGCTACGAGCCCTGCCACTCCCGGACTACTTCCCCCCTCCGATCCCGATTCCGCACCTACCCCGGCGCACACCACCCCGGCATCGGATCCGGGCGATGCAACCGCCACGCCCAGCACGCCCCCAGCGCCAGCACCGCAACCGGCCCCCATCCAGAGCGCGGCTCCGGGGCCACAGCCGATCGGGCCGGTTCCCGTGGACCCCGACGACGACGTCGACGATGCGGACGAGGATCCCGATGGCGACTCCTACGGTGACCCGGACGGCGACTTCCCTGACGACGGTGACGGCGATGAGTCCGATTCCGGAATTCCCGAGCCCAATGATGAGTAGCGAAGGAATAGGACCCATGAAAATCTCTGTGATCGGCTGCGGATATCTTGGCGCCGTCCACGCCGCCTGCATGGCAGAACTGGGGCACGAGGTGATCGGCATCGACGTAGACGCCGCCAAAGTCCAGGACCTGACGTCCGGAAGATGTCCGTTTTTTGAACCCGGCCTGTCCACATTGCTGACCGCCGGCCTTTCAGCCGGTCGGCTGAAATTCAGTTCAGACCTTGCCGACGCCAAGGGGGCACAAGCGCACTTCGTCTGCGTGGGCACGCCACAGCTTCAGGGCGGGGACGCGGCGGACCTGCGCTTCGTGGACGCAGCCTTCACCGAGCTGGCCCGGCACCTGAACCCTGGCGACGTCGTCGTTGGAAAATCAACCGTGCCGGTCGGCACTGCTGAACGGCTTGCCCGTGAGATCCAGGCGATTGTGCCGGACGCCTCAGTGGCATGGAACCCGGAGTTCCTGCGGGAGGGCCACGCAATCAAGGACACCGTGCGGCCCAACCGGCTGGTTTATGGTGTTCCTGACGGGGCTGCGGGAGTCCACGCGGCGAGCGTCCTGGACGCGGTCTACACTGCACCGCTGGAGAATGGAGCTCCGCGAATGGTGTTGGATTTTGCTACTGCCGAACTGGTCAAGACCGCCGCGAATGCCTTTCTTGCCACCAAGATTTCTTTCATCAATGCCATGGCCGAGGTGTGCGACGCAGCAGGTGCCGATGTCACGCTATTGGCTGACGCGATCGGCATCGATGAACGCATTGGACGCAAATTCCTCGACGCGGGGGTCGGTTTCGGTGGCGGGTGCCTGCCGAAGGACATTCGAGCCTTTATGGCCCGTACCTGTGAGCTGGGAGCGGATCAGGCGCTCGCTTTCCTGCGGGAAGTCGATGCCACAAATATGCGCCAGCGTACGCGCGCAGTTGAGCTGACACGTGCCCTCTGCGGAGGGTCCCTGATGGGCAAACGGGTCACTATCCTGGGTGCGGCCTTCAAACCCAACAGCGACGACGTCCGTGATTCGCCAGCACTGAGCGTCGCTGCGCAACTGCAGCTACAGGGCGCGGCCGTCACAGTCACGGACCCCGAAGCCCTCGCCAATTCCAAGGGTCGCTTCCCCGAGCTGACCTACGAACCCATTCTGGAGAATGCGCTCTCGGGTGCCCATGCCGTGGTGCTCCTGACGCAGTGGGATCTGTTTGTCCGGCTCGACCCAGTTGTGGCAGGCGAGTTGGTAAGGGAGAGGAATATACTCGATGGCCGCAACGCCCTCGATCCAGTGGCCTGGCGCGCCGCGGGATGGAATTTCAAGGCCTTGGGCAGGCCGTGAAACCCATTCACTACCTGCCGGTAACAGACACAGACGCCGCCCAGGCCTGCAGCAGCAAAAAGGTCCCGGCAACGGCACCCATGAAGGATGCTGCTGCCGGGACCTCTTGACGCAAGTGGGTCGGTCCAGGTGTTAGTGCTGGTGACCGTGCTCGTCGTCATCGGCTGGCTTCTCGACAACCAGGGTCTCGGTTGTCAGGACCAGTGCCGCAATGGACGCCGCGTTCCGCAGCGCGGAGCGGGTGACCTTCACGGGGTCAATGATGCCGGCCGCCACCAGGTCCTCATACTCGCCGGTCAGGGCATTGAAGCCGTGGCCCGTCTCAAGGTCGCTGACCTTGCTGACCACTACGTAACCCTCATGGCCTGCGTTCTCAGCGATCCAGCGCAGCGGCTGCACCAGTGCGCGGCGGACCAGCCCGACGGCGGTTGCTGCGTCCCCTTCGAGCGCCAACACCTCAGCGTCCTCGTCGAGAACCTTCGCAGCGTGGATGAGGGCGGTACCGCCACCAGCCACAATGCCTTCCTCCAGAGCTGCGCGGGTTGAGGACACTGCATCTTCGATGCGGTGCTTCTTCTCCTTCAGCTCCACTTCCGTGGCTGCACCGACCTTGATCACACCGATGCCGCCAGCCAGCTTGGCCAGGCG
>JBBSSN010000180.1:0-5032 GCA_038242035.1 Actinomycetales bacterium | reverse complement strand
CATCCTGATTCAGCCGGTGATGCCTGACTCTGCGGCCAAGCTGCTGGCGGCGTTGGGACAGGCAACGGCGCACGACGACGGCGGCGGCGGCCACCCGTTCGCCGCGATAGGAACGCCGCTGGTGTCCGGCACACCGCTGCCCGCCCCCGCGCCGATATTCCCGAAGTACGAAGAGCCCGCCGAGGCGTAAACCGCCGCAGCCGGTGATCGCGTGACCACCGGCTGGGGCTGAATATCGTACCGCGGCAGGAGCTGTCCTCAGCCGGCGGAGACGATGCCTGTCTCGTAGGCGATCAGGACCAGCTGTACCCGGTCTCTGGCACCGAGTTTGCTCAGCACATGCCCCACATGAGTTTTGACGGTGGCCTCGGAGACGAACAGCTTGAGGGCGATTTCCGGGTTGGACAGTCCCCCGGCAATCAGAGTGAAAACCTCACGTTCACGGACGGTGAGATTTTCGACGTCGGCATGGTGCCGGTCCTTGGCAGGACCCGGTGCGCTCAGCAAGGGTGCCACGTGGTCCAGCAGCCGCTTGGTGGTGGACGGGGCAATGACGGCGTCCCCGCGGTAGACGGTGCGAATGGCCCCGAGCAGCTCCTCCGGCGGGGTGTCCTTGAGCAGGAAACCACTCGCTCCGGCCTGGATCGCGGCCAGTGCGTACTCGTCCAGGTCAAAGGTGGTCAGGACAACGATTTTCAGCTCCGAAAGCGGCGATCCCGCCACCGCATTGCGGGAGCGTTCCATCAGTTTCCGGGTGGTCTCGATCCCGTCCATCGCGGGCATCCGGACGTCCATCAGGACAACGTCGGCGGCAGTGGCGGACAACGCGGAAAGAGCTTCAATTCCGTTGCCTGCCTGGATCACCACCTGAAGATCCGGCTGGCTGTTGATCAGCATGGTGAACCCGGAGCGGACCAGCTGCTGGTCATCCACCAGGGCCACCCGGATGGGTGAAGGGCCGCAGTCCGGCAGTAGAGAAGTCACGGTTATGCCTCCGTATAGGGGATGAATGCGCTGATCCGGAATCCGACGCCGGGCTCGGGCTTCGCGGTCAGTGTTCCATCGTAGAGCCTGACGCGTTCGCCCATGCCGCGGATGCCGTTGCCGCCGCCGGAATCACTGCCTTTGCCGCTGCCGGAACCGACGCCGGAACCACTGCCGGAACCACTGCCGGAACCGGCGCCGGAAACGGACCGGTCCGACGCGGCTCCACGGCCGTCGTCGAGCACGTCAATCTGCAGCCCCCGGCCCAGCCACTGCAGCGTGGCGGTGGCGGTGGCGTGCGGACCGGCGTGTTTGAGAACATTGGTCAGGCCCTCCTGGACAATGCGGTACGCGGTCAGTTCCGCGCCCGCCGGCAGGGCGCGTCTGGCCTTGCCGCTCTGCCCGAAATCGAGCGCCAGGCCTGCGGCGCGGAACCCGAGCAGAAGCTCATCGATGTCCGTCAGGCCCGGGAGCGGACGGGTGGACAGCTCCTCATCCCCGCGCAGCACACCCAGCAGCCGGCGCATTTCCTGCAGCGATGTACGTCCGGTCTCGGCGATAGTCTCCAATGTCTGCGCCGCGACGGCCGGATCCGCGGCGGCGGCATACCTGCCGCCGTCGGCCTGCGTGATGATCACCGAGAGGGAATGCGCCACGATGTCGTGCATCTCGCGCGCAATGTGTGAGCGCTCATCGGACGCGGCCAGGGCCCGCTCCTGCTGCTGCTCCACCTCCAGGCGACGGGCGCGGCCTTCCAGCGCCTCCTCGCGAAGCCGGCGGGTCCGGGTCAGATCCCCCAAGGTCCAGCTGAAGAGAACCAGCATCCACACCACCACCAGCAGAAACGCCGTGGACGAAAGCCTGGCAACGGTCCCGGGGGCCAGATCAAAGTAATAGCGGGTGATGAACATGACGGTACCGAGCAGCGCCAGGACAAGACCGCTAATGCTGGCCCAACGCGGACCATAGGCCGCAACTGCGTAGAGGACAAGGACGACGGCGATATCGGCCGGTACCTGAGGCAGGGACAGGGCCCACTGCACAATGGCGACGGCGGCAATCACCGCCGTCGCAGCTACCGGCCTGCTGCGGCGCCACGCCAGCGGGACAATCAGGGCGGTGGCGATGATGAAGGATGCCGCCGCATCGGAACCGAACAGCATCGTGGCGCCCAACAGTAGCCACAACAGCGTCGTGAGGGTGACATCCACGGCAAACCGATGGCCCCGGAACCAAGCGTAGATACGGTGCATAACCATGATCTACGACTCTAGGTTATGGCCCCGGTGGGGGCATCAGGCCAGGGGTGGACATTCGGGCCGGCGGCAGTCGTGAAACGGGGACGGAACCGTGGGATCAATGCTGCGGTGAGTCCGAAAGGTGAGCGGCGAGTCCGCAATGTGAGATGAGTTGCCCATCATCTGGATACGCTGACTACGCTGGCACTCATGAGCACACCGATAAACATTGCTGTCATTCCCGGGGACGGGATAGGTCCCGAAGTGGTCGCGGAAGCCGTCAAGGCCCTGGAAAGAGCCGTCTCCGCCGAGGACATTGAGCTCCAGCTGACCGAGTACAAGCTCGGTGCGGAACACTGGCTGCGGAGCGGGGAGACATTGCCCGACACGACGCTGCAGGCACTGCGCGGCCATGACGCCATTCTTTTTGGTGCAGTCGGCGCGGCACCGGGGGACACCAGGATTCCGTCGGGACTGATTGAACGCGAAATGCTGCTCAAGCTTCGTTTCAGCCTGGATCACTACGTGAATTTGCGCCCGTCCAGACTTTACCAGGGCGTCGCATCGCCGCTGGCAAATCCCGGAACCATCGACTTTGTAGTGGTCCGCGAAGGCACCGAGGGCCCGTACGTGGGCAACGGCGGCGCGCTGCGGGTAGGAACGGCACAGGAAGTTGCCACCGAGGTCTCCGTCAATACTGCCTACGGTGTGGAGCGCGTTGTGCGCGACGCGTTCCGTCGGGCCAGTGCCCGGCCGCGCAAAAAGCTCACGTATGTCCACAAACACAATGTTCTGGTGTACGCCGGACACCTTTGGAAGCGGACGGTGGAGGCTGTCGCGGCCGAATTCCCCGACGTCGCCGTCGACTACCTCCATGTGGATGCAGCGATGATCTTCCTGGTCACTGATCCGGCCCGCTTCGACGTGATCGTTACGGATAATCTTTTCGGAGACATCATCACCGATCTGGCAGCTGCCGTCACCGGAGGCATCGGCCTCGCGGCGTCCGGCAATATCAACATGGACCGCACCGCACCTTCCATGTTCGAGCCGGTTCACGGCTCCGCGCCGGACATTGCCGGGCAGCAAAAGGCCGATCCAACTGCAGCCATCCTTTCCGCGGCACTGTTGCTGGAGCACCTGGGTTACAGCGCCGCCGCCCGACGAGTGGAGAATGCTGTCATCGCGGACATCGCCCAGCGCAGCCCCGACGTCATCCGCAGCACCGCGGCCATTGGAGATGCGATCTGCGCTGCCGTGTAATGCAGCCTGCGATGCCTGAGTAGTCTGAGATGCCTGTGATGCAGCGTGAGGGACAGGTGGAAGCCAAATCCGGCCGCCCGCGGGAGTAGGCTGATTAGTGCAAACCGCGTGCACATTGGAGTGCACAACTACGTGGAGGAACCATGACCCAGACAGTTAGTGAACTGGAGTTTACGCAGAACCTTTCGTCACACCGAAAGACTGCCCAAGAGCGCGCCGCCATCCTGGCCAACCCAGGGTTCGGAGACTACTTCACGGACCATACGGCCATTGTCGATTACCGCACCGACACGGACGGGAAGGGGACGTGGGGCAACGCCCGGATTGAACCCTATGGGCCGATCTCCCTTGACCCGGCTGCCGCCGTACTTCACTACGGTCAAGAGATTTTTGAGGGCCTGAAGGCATACAAACATGCCGACGGTTCGGTCTGGACGTTCCGCCCCGAGGCCAACGCCGCCCGGCTGAACCGCTCCGCTGAAAGGCTCGCCCTGCCGCAATTGCCCGAGCAGGTTTTTCTCGATGCCATCCGCGGCATCATCGCAGCCGATCAGGAATGGATCCCCAGCAGGGATGGCGAAAGCCTGTACCTGCGGCCCTTCATGATTGCCACCGAGGCATTCCTTGGCGTGCGTCCGGCCCGTGAAGTATCTTTCCGCGTAATTGCCTCTCCCGCCGGAAACTACTTCGGCGGCGAGCTCAAGCCGGTTTCCATCTGGATCTCACACAGCTATGCCCGTGCGGGCCGCGGCGGGACCGGTGCCGCCAAGTGCGGAGGGAACTATGCGGCTTCGTTGGCAGCGCAGATGGAGGCCGAGGCCCACGGCTGCAAGCAGGTCCTTTTCCTGGATCCGTTTAATGACGATGCCGTTGAGGAACTCGGCGGCATGAACGTTTTCTTCGTGTTCAAGGACGGCCGCCTGGTGACCCCGGCATTGACCGGGACAATTCTGGAAGGCGTCACGCGGATGTCGGTCATTGCGTTGGCCAAAGACCGCGGTCTGGATGTTCAGGAACGGAAGATCACGCTGGCCGAATGGCGCGACGGAATCGCATCGGGCGAGATCACCGAGGTTTTCGCCTGTGGCACGGCGGCGGTCATCACGCCCATCGGCCTGCTCAAGGACGAGACCGAAAGCATCGGTTCCACTAACGCAAAGGCCGGCGACGTAGCCATGGCCATCCGGGAACAGCTGCTCGGCATCCAGACCGGAGTCCTCGAGGATACGCATGGCTGGCTGACCCGCCTGGCCTGACGCCTACGGCGACACCCGCAGCAAGGCTTCTCGAGCACGTCCCCTTCTGCAGTTCGACGGGGGCTGCCGCACCTTTGCCGGTGCGGCAGCCGCCGTCGTCGGATCTGCTCCACAACCGCGCACCTGCTCGACAACCGCGCACCTGCTCGACAACCGCGCACCTGCTCGACAACCGCGCACCTGCTCGACAACCGCGCACCTGCTCCACAACCGCGCACCTGCTCCTTCATGACGGACCTGCTCCTTCACGACGGACCTGCCCACAGCTGCCCTGTTTTCCTCCACAGCGGT
>JBBSSN010000179.1:0-5043 GCA_038242035.1 Actinomycetales bacterium | reverse complement strand
TTCGCTGACCAAGGTTCTGGATGAGGTCAGGATCCTCGACGAAAATACCGTTGAATTCCGGCTCAAGACACCCTCGGCGATCTTCGACGACATCCTGGGCCAGTATGCGATGGGCATTGTCCCGACCGGCTACGATCCGAAGAACCCGGTAGGCACCGGTCCGTTCAAGTACGAGTCTTTCACGCCCGGTCAGCGCAGTGTTTTTAGCCGCAATGAGCACTACTGGCGGTCGGAGCAGCCGTATCTCGATGAACTGGTGATTCTTAACTTCAACGACGATGACGCGCTGGTTAACGCGCTGCTCTCAACCCAGGTGGATGCCATCGGCCAGCTGCCGCTGGCTCTGGTCGAGGTGGTTAACGCCGATCCGCGGATCAACGTGCTCAACTCCGAAACGGGGTCGTGGATGCCGTTCACGATGCGCGTGGACCGGCAGCCCTTCGACGACGTTCGCGTACGCCAGGCCATGCGGCTGGTCGTGGACCGGCCGCAGATGATTCAACAGGTACTCAGCGGCTATGGCCGGATCGCCAACGATCTTTACGCTCCGTTTGATCCGGGCTACGCCAAGGATCTCCCGCAGCGCAAGCAGGATATTGGCCAGGCGAAGAAACTGCTGGCAGAGGCCGGCTACCCGGACGGGCTCGCCGTCGAGCTGGTCACCGCCCCGATCCAGGCCGGTGCCGTGGAGGCCGCGCAGGTCTTCGCGCAGCAGGCAGCCGAAGCGGGCATCAACGTCCGGATCCGGCGGGTCGATACCACCACGTTCTTCGGTGAGAACTATCTGAAATGGGATTTTGCACAGGACTTTTATTACACCCGCAATTTCCTGCCCCAGGTCAATAACAGTTCCCTCCCTGACTCGCCGTATAACGAAACGCACTGGGACAACGCCCCGTTCCAGAAGCTGGTGAATGAAGCCAAGGCAAGCGTCGATGAGGAAAAGCGCAATGCGCTGGTCGCGGAGGCCCAACAAATCGAATACGATTCAGGCGGCTATATTATCTGGGGATTCGCTAATCAGGCCGACGCTTACCAGCGCTACGTTGCCGGACTAATTCCCAATAAGACCGGACTGGCGCTATCGGGGTTTGAATTCCGCCGCGCATGGCTGAGCGGAGTTCAGTCATGATGCGACTCATTGGCCGCAGGCTGCTGATCAGCATCCTGATCCTGTTTCTGGTCTCCATCCTGGTCTTTGTGGCGACCTTACTGCTGCCCGGGGATCCGGCGCGGGCTATCCTCGGCCAGCAGGCCACCCCCGAACGGCTCGCAGCGCTTCGTGAACAGATGGGTCTGACCGACCCCGTCTGGCTGCGTTATCTGCACTGGTTCGGCGGACTTTTTGTCGGTGATCTCGGCACGTCCACCTCGGCCGGCGCTCCGGTTACCGAGGTCATCGGGGCCAGGATCGGTAATTCTCTGGTGCTGATGGTTGTCGCAGCCGTCATTGCGGTGCCCGTGGGTCTGGTGGTGGGCACCTACAGCGCCCTGCGCCGCGGCAAGGCCACGGACCACGTGTTTACCGGCATTTCACTGGTGTTGGCCGCACTGCCGGAGTTCGTCGTCGGCATCATCTTGATTACGCTCTTCTCCACCTCGGTCTTCGCCATTCTGCCGTCGGTGACCATGGCGGCCCCGGGGCACCCGGTGTGGGAAGTCCCCAGTCAGCTCGTGCTGCCGATCCTGACGCTGGTACTGGTGGTTACGCCGTATATGATCCGGATGATGCGTGCCACCATGATCGAGGTGCTCGATTCAGGCTGGGTTGAAATGGCAAGGCTCAAAGGGGTCCCGGAGCGGCAGGTCATTATGCGCCACGCCGTCCCGCACGCCCTGGGCACGGTAGCCCAGGTGATCGCGATGCAGCTGGCCTGGCTGGCCGGCGGCATCGTCGTCGTTGAATTTCTGTTCCGCTATCCGGGAGTCGGCGCGGCTATGGTCGACGCGGTCTCCAACCGTGATGTGCAGGTCGTGCAGGCGCTGTCCCTGCTGATCGCCGGCGTTTACGTCGTGGTGAATCTGCTGGCCGATGTCGTCGGCATCGTGACCAATCCAAAGCTGCGCAGGGAGGAGTCACGATGATCGGCACCGAAACCAAAACGCAAACCATCCAGGAAACCAAGGCTCCGCCGGGGTTGCTGCGGCGCATGCTGGCCCAACGTCAGGCGAAGATCGGCATTGTCCTGGCCGGCGTCGTCGTCCTTATCGCCTTCCTGGGCCCGGTGCTAATGACGCTTATTACCGGCCATACCAGCACCGAGTTTGTCGGCCGGCCCTTCCAGCACGACGGCGTCTTCGGCACCGACAACCTGGGCCGGGACATCCTCAGCCGGTTCCTCGACGGCGGATTGCAGCTGGTCATCTACGCCGCGCTGGCCACGTTGCTGGGCATGGTCCTGGGCGCCGCCGCCGGCATGCTCGCCGCGTACCAGGGCGGCTGGCTGGACGGAATCATTATGCGCGGCAACGATGTGCTGCTGGCCATTCCGCAGCTGGTCTTCGCGCTGCTGGCCATCACGGTGCTGGGTCCGCAGGGCTGGGTCCTGGTGGTGGTCATTGGGATCACACACGCCCCGCGGATCGCCCGCGTGGCACGCTCCGCCACGCTGGCCGTGATCACCGAGGATTATGTGGCTGCGGCGCAAATGTACGCCGTGCCGCGGTGGAAGATCCTGCTGCGTGAGGTGCTGCCCAATATCACCGGCCCGCTGATGGTCGAGCTGGGCCTGCGCATGACGTATTCGATCGGCGCCATCGCGTCGCTGTCCTTTTTGGGGCTCGGCCTTCAGCCGCCGACCGCCGACTGGGGCCTGATGATCAACGAAAACCGTATCGCGCTGATCATCCAGCCCTGGGGCGTGGTGCTGCCGGTGCTTGCCATCGCCGTGTTGACCGTGGGGACCAATCTGATCACCGATTCCCTGGCCCGTGCCTCGGCCCATCTGAACGTGGAGGACACCAAATGAGCGAACTGACCGAAAGCGATCCACAAACCGATAACGGGGCCGGCGCCGGGGCGAAGATGTTCGGCAGCCCCGGGACCGTTGCACTGCGGGCGGACGGGCTGAAAATTACGTCCACCGCCGGCAAGGAGATCCTGCATGGCGTCTCCTTCGATCTGGTCGCCGGAAAGATCCGCGGCCTGGTCGGTGAATCCGGTTCCGGCAAAACCACCGCGGGTCTGGCCTGCATGGGCCATTTCCGTGCGGGGCTGCTGAACACCGGCGGCTCCGTGGCGCTGTACCGGGACGGGGACGCGCTGGAGGTGCTGTCCTTGAACGACGCCGGGCAGCGCAAACTGCGCGGCGGGTCCATCTCCTATGTGCCCCAGGACCCGTCGCTCTCGCTTAATCCGGCGATGCGGGTGGGCGAGCAGATCATGGAGGTTCTGCGCATTCACCGGCCCGAAGATTCCGAGCGGGACCGCCGCGGGCGGATTACCGAGGTGCTGGCCGAGGTGGGGCTGCGCAACGACAAGGCCTACCAGCGCCGCTACCCGCACCAGCTCTCCGGCGGCCAGCAGCAGCGGATCGGCATCGCAATGGCCTTCGCCTGCCGCCCCGCCGTGATGATCCTCGACGAACCCACCACCGGTCTGGACGTGACGACCCAGGCCATGGTGCTGAAAACCATCGGCGAGCTCACCCGCCGGCACGCCGTCGCCTCGCTCTACATCACCCACGACCTCGCCGTCGTGGCCGAACTGGCCGACGACGTCACGGTGATGCTGCGCGGCGACGTCGTCGAGGACGGCCCGGCGAAGCAGGTGCTGTACAGCCCGCAGCACGCCTATACCCGCCGGCTGATCCGCGCGGTTCCGGATTTGGCCGGCAGGCACCGGATCGGCGAGGTGGATGCCGTTACCGGGGCCCACCCGCTTGTCACCGCCGCGGGCCCGATCGTCGACGCCGCTCACCCGATTGTCGAGGCCGCAGGGACCGGTCCGGGGGCTCCACAGGGACCAGCATCGGGCAGCGGGCCCGTCAGCGGCCCGGGCAGCGAGCCCGTCAGCGGCCCGGGCGCGGGAGAACGAGCACGGCGCCATGCGGTACCGGTCGCGCAGGATGCGGCTCCGGCTCCGGTCAACGCTAACCTACTCAACGCCGCCGGCATCCGGCTTAATTACGGTCCGGCGCAGGTGCTCGACGGCGTCGATCTGCACTTGGGCGTCGGCGAGTCCCTGATGCTGTTGGGAGAATCCGGCTCCGGTAAGACCACTCTGGCCCGTTGCCTGGCCGGTCTCAACGACCGGTATCAGGGCAGCGTCAGCCTCTCCGGGACACAATTGCAGCCGGGGGCACGGCAGCGGAGCATTACGGAGCGCCAACAGATCCAGTACGTTTTCCAGAGCCCCTTCTCGTCGCTGAACCCGCGCCGGACCATCGGCGAATCGGTGGCGGTTCCACTGCAGATGGCAGGCCAGGACAGCAGCCGCCAGCAGCGGGCCAAGGTGCTGGAGGTTCTGGACCAGGTAAAGCTCGGTGCCGGATACATCGACCGCCGGCCCGGTGAGCTCAGCGGCGGGGAGCGGCAACGCGCTGCCATCGCCCGGGCGCTGATAAACGCACCCTCGGTCTTGGTCTGCGACGAGGTGACCTCTGCCCTGGATGTTTCCGTTCAGGCAGCCATCATCGACCTGCTCCGCACCCTGCAGGTTGAAACCGGGATGGCAATGCTCTTCGTGACGCACAATATTGCCCTGGCACGGCACATTTCCCAGCGGATGGCCGTCCTGCAAAAGGGCCGGATCGTCGATGTGGGACCCACCGATGATGTGCTGGATCATCCGCAGAGCGATTACACCCGCGAACTCATCACCAACGTACCAACGCTTTAAGGAGGGACGGCCATGGGATTGCTGCAGGACGCACGGGAGCCGGACGCACAGGAGACGGACGCACAGGAGACGGACGCACAGGAGACGACGGTCGATCAGCAGGGGTTTGACCGGCTGGGACCCACGGTCCGGAGCGCAGTAGTCGCCTCCGGCCGGGAAGTGAACTTCGTTGACGAGGGAGAGGCAAGCTGGCAGCCGCTGCT
>JBBSSN010000178.1:0-5051 GCA_038242035.1 Actinomycetales bacterium | reverse complement strand
CGGCGTCGGGCTGCGGCCCGAACGCCTGGCCCGACGACGTGCTGCGCCCCGCGGCCACCTTTGACGGCGACGGTATCCGTGCGCTGCAGACCATCCGGGCGGACGACGACGGCAACTTGCCGTCGGAGCAGCAGGTTCCGGTGGCGCCGCGTCAGTTCAGCCCGCGGCGATTGAGCCGCGTCAGTTCAGCCCGCGTCGGGCCAACAGCGGCGCCAGGTCGGCGTCCCTGCCGAGGAAGTTCCGAAAAGACTCCAGCGGATCGGCGCTGTTACCACGGGAGAGGAGCGTGGACCGGAAGTGCTCGCCGTTGCTGCGGGTCAGTCCGCCGTTGGATTTGAACCACTCCACCGTGTCCGCGTCCAGGACTTCGCTCCAAATGTAGGCGTAGTAGCCGGCCGAATATCCGCCGGCGAAGATATGTTTGAAATATCCCGTCCTGTACCGCGGCGGAACCAGGCGTAGAGATACGCCGGAGTCGGAGAGTGCCTGTGCCTCAAAGCCCAGCGGATCGGCCACGTGCGTTCCCGGCGGCAGACTGTGCCAGGCCAGGTCCAGCAGCGCGGCGCCGAGATATTCAGTGGTAGCGAACCCTTCCCCCCAGAGGCGGGCATCTTCAAGCTTCGCCACTGTCTTTGCGGGCAGGGCGTCGCCGCTTTGGTAGTGCCGGGCGTAGTTCTGCACGATTTCCGGCCAAAGGATCCACATTTCGTTGACCTGGGATGGGTACTCAACAAAATCGCGCGGCACATTGGTGCCGGAGAACCGCGGATACGTTACCTCGGAGAAGAGTCCGTGCAGGGCATGGCCGAATTCGTGGAAGCAGGTCACCACCTCGTCGTAGGTCAGCAGGGTGGGTTCGCCCAGGGGAGGCTTGGAAATATTGAGATTGTTCACCACCACGGAGCGGCGATTGAGCAGGGTGGACTGCTCCACCAGCGAGTTCATCCAGGCACCGCCATTTTTGCTGTCCCGGGTGTAGTAGTCGCCCAGGAACAAGCCAAGCCCCGCTCCATCGGCGTTGAAGACCTCCCAGACGCGGACCTCCGGATGGTAGCCGTGCAGATCCGGCCGCTCCTGGAAGGTGATGCCGTACAGCCGGGTCGCGGCAGCGAAGACGCCGTCCCGCAGCACGCGTTCGAATTCGAAATACGGTCGAAGAGAGGCTAAGTCGACGTCGTATTTGTCGCGTCGGACCTGCGCGGAATAGAAGGCCCAGTCCCATGGTTCCAGGTCGTGGCCTTCGGCCTCGGACAGGCCCGTCAGGACATCCGCTTCCGTGCGGGCATTGGCCACGGCGGCGGGTGCCAGCCGTGCCAGCATGGTTTGCACGGCGGCGAGGGACGGGGCCGTTTCATCGTCCGTGACGTAAGCGGCATGGGAGGCAAAGCCGAGCAGGGCTGCTCGTTCGGCCCGCAGGGTCGCCATTTCGGCGGCCACGGGCAGGGTGTCTGCCGAGACTAGGCCGGCACCCCGACCAATCGACGCTTCGAAGAGCCGGCGTCGGGTTGCCCGATTCGTGAGGAATTCCAGGGCGGGCTGGGCCGTCGGCAGGATCAGCGTGAGCAGGTACCCGCCGTCATGCCCCGCTGTCTTCGCTGCCTCGGCGGCGCTGGCGATATCTTCGGCCGGCAGGCCTGCGAGCTCAGCGGCATCCTGAACCAGCAGCGCGGCGTCATTGGTGTTCTTCAGGACGCCGTGGGAAAACTCGGTGCCCAACGACGAAAGTTCCTCGTTGATCTCCCGCAATCTGGATTGGGCAGCCGGTACCAGGTCGGCGCCGGCACGCCGGAACGCCTTGCGGTACTCCTCAACCAGCCGCACCGATTCGTCGTCGAGGGCTTCGGTATCGACGTGCAAAAAACGCTGGTACAGGCTTGCGTCGAGGTAAATATTGTCCTCGTGTGCCGCGAACTTCGGGGAAACAACCGTTTCCAGCTCCTGGATGGCTGCGGTGGCATCTGAAGAGGAGTTGTTGAAGAAGACAGCGGCCGCCCGGGAGAGCAGCTGCCCGGAGCGCTCCATCGCCAGCACGGTGTTCTCGAAAGTTGCCGGTTCCGCAGCGGAGCCGATGGCGGCGATCTCGGCGAGGTGTTCACTGAATCCTGCCTCGAACGCCGGCAGGAAGTCTTCGTCGGTGATGCTCGCGAAGTCCGGGAGGCCGTAGGGGAGCGTGCTAACGGAAAGGAACGGATTATTCCGGGAATTGACGGTCATGATCCGACTCTTTCACACTTGTCTCTTTCACACTTGCCGCCCCGGCCGCCCCGCGACGGCTAGTGCTTATCGCTTAAAGACCAGGGACATCGGCGTGGTTTCCGTCGTCTGACCCTGCGGGTTGTCTTTGAAGATCGCTTCAAGGACGGTCTTAGACAGCGCAGTGTCGTGCCCCAGCGCCACTACGCCCAGGTCGTTCGCATCCATAATGGCAGTGCCCGCGAAGGTGGCGGCAAATTCTGCGGGTACGCGCTTTTTGACCAGCGCACTGAGCCGGGCCGCGACACCGTCCGGATCCAGGGGTGCATATTTGACCGAGTGGGTGGAAGTACCTACCTGGTAGCCGGCCGCCCCGTCAATGGCATTGATGTTATGCCCGACGACCTCGTAGAAGACGCCGGACTTGCCCTGCAGCTTCCCAATAACGCTGCGGCCGGCCGCGTACAGCAGCCGGGGCAGGCCCACCTCATCGATGGCGAGCTGCATGGACCAGGGGCTGGCAAGCCCGATACCTCCGGGATTGCGGGTCACAAAGCGGCTCAGCGTGCGGGCCGCGGGCGTAACCTTGATGTCCCAGACGGGGATGGACCGGCCCTGGGTCATGGCAACGATCTTTTCGCTGACGAAGAGGTACCAGGGGGTTCCCGACGTAACAGCGGTATGTTCGTCTCCGGCCCGCGGCAGTCCCGCGAAAAAACGGTCAACGTAGCCCATGACAGCCGGGTCAAAGTCCGTGTCCTTGTAGAACACCTCGGTGCGCAGCGGGTAGCGGCGGTAAGTGCCGCCGTCGGGCTCTTTGCCGTTCAGTCCTTTGCCGTTCGGTCCTTTGCCGTCAGCGGGGACCGCAATGTCCAGCTGCTTGTCCGCGTTCGGTGCGTAGTCGCTCTTGTCCGCGATGCCGGCCTTAACCTCCGGCTCATCGAAGAATTCGCGCAGCCACAGCTCGGTGTTGAGCAGTCGCCAAAAGACCATGGTGGACGCGCTGGACTTGCCCGTCAGGTATTCCTCGAAGGCATACAGCACGGCGTTCTGATCCCAGTAGGGGCGCGCGCCGAAGGAGGAGGAAAGGAAAATCTCGTAGATCTTTTCCTTCATCAGAATGAACCATTCTGCCTCCGGTGTGGTGAAACCGATTTTGTTGCGGCGATTGCTGATCATCTCCGGCAGCAGGTCGCGGGTGGCATCGCGCAGGATCCGCTTGTTCCAGCCGCCCTTGATGATGGATTCGTCGTCCAGACTGAAGAGGAATTTCACCACCTCCTTGTCCAGGAACGGCACGCGGCCCTCGATCGAGAAGCGCATCGTGTTCTTGTCCTCGTAGCGCAGCACGGCCGGAAGGGACTTATGGAACAGGTCATCGATGAGCCGGAGTTTGAGGTTGTCCGCAATATTGGCGAACCGCTCGCCCTTGTGCGCCGCCGTGAAGTCCTTCTTCAGCAGCGAAGAAATGGCCAGCGGCTTTTTGGCAGTGACCATGCCGCGGAGGCGGAAGCGCCCCAGTCGGTAGAGAATGTCTGCACTGGAGGCCAGTTCCTTGGCCAGTTTGGCCCGCTGGCCGTTCTTCTTCAGCTGCCGAAGATAGGCGAAGTAGTAGGGGATGTAGCCGGCCATCATCTCGTCAGCGCCCTGACCGTCCAGCAGCACTGTCACGTGTTTTGATGCTTCCTGCATGACGCGGTACTGCGCGTACGGACCGGAGGAGATGATCGGTTCTTCCATCGTCCGGACGAAGTCTTCGAGATCCACGGCGAATTCCTCGGCCTTGGGCAGGATCTTATGGCTGGTGACGTTTCCGGTGCAGGTGGCCAGGACGGCGTCGGCGTACTTTTCCTCGTCATTGATCGAGTTCGGGAAGATCGCCGAAAACGTCTGCTGGGTGGCGCCGAGGGAGTCGGTGGCGGCTGCCTTTTGCTGCATTAGTTTGTTGATGGTGACGACGACGGCGGAGGAGTCCAGTCCGCCGGAGAGTGCGGTACCGACGGGGACCTCGGACTGCAGCCGAAGGCGGACGCCCTCGGTGAAGCGGCTGCGGTATTCGTCGATGACTGCCTGGCTGTACGGGGTCCCAATCTCGGCCAGCTCGGCGAGTTCTTCCTTGAACCGGGTATATGGACTGACGGCGAACCCTGCGGGAGCATCCGGGCTGGTGTCGACGACCAGTTTTTCACCGGGCATGAGCTTATAGACGCCGGAGAAAAAGGTCTGCGCTTCCTCGTCGTGGATGCGGAACTGCAGGTAGCGGAACAGGATCCGCTCGTTGGGGGACGTGTCCAGCTTGCCCGCGGCCAGCAGCGGTTTGATTTCCGAACCGAACAGCAGCTTGGGGTCCTCGGCTGTGCCGGCATTGGCGTAGTACAGGGGCTTGATGCCGAAGTGGTCCCGGGCCAGGACCAGGCGGTTGTTCCTGCGGTCATGGATGGCAAAGCCGAACATGCCGTTGAAACGGTCAAAGGCCGCATCTCCCCACTCCTCGTACGCCTGCAGCACTACCTCGGTGTCGGAGACCGTGAGGAACGTCCGGCCCAGGGCAACGAGCTCGTCCCGGAGGTCCAGGTAGTTGTAGACCTCGCCGTTGTACACCAGCACGGTGTGACCGTCCTGGCTGATCATCGGCTCCTGACCGTGGGTCACGTCGATGATGGACAGCCGACGGTGTGCTAGACCCACCTGACCATGGGTGTAATAGCCCTCGCCGTCGGGGCCGCGGTGCACTATGCACGAGTTCATCTCCCGTAGAAGAGCTTCGTCTTCCCCAAAACCGTAGTAACCGGCGATTCCGCACATACTTGCAAACCTCATCTTTAGTACGTCAGTCCTCGGTCAATGCTACTGTCTCG